>NZ_JAEQDD010000093.1:25424-38731 GCF_020737885.1 Microcoleus sp. PH2017_34_RAT_O_A
TCAGCTATCTGAGGGCTAAAGCCCAACAATATATCTCAGCTATCTGAGGGCTAAAGCCCAACAATATATCTCAGCTATCTGAGGGCTAAAGCCCAACAACATACCTCAGCTATCTGAGGGCTAAAGCCCAACAACATACCTCTAGCAATAAGTCTTATTTAGATTAACAAAATTACGGCTGCTGTTGCTAGCAATAACAGGATTCCGGCCGCACCTGCGAGGGGTTTTGCTGCTATTCCTGTAATCCATTCCGGTACTTTGTTGGTTTGATTAATTAGTCCTTCTGTATCTACGGTAGTTATACCCCAAATCCATCCGGCGTGGAGTCCGATCGCCAATCCTAAGCTACCATTGTCGGTGATGCGGGCTAAAATTAAAACCAGACCCATCAGCCACAATCCAGGTAGTTGCGGTATAGTTTCTTTTGCTGCCCAAATTAGGTGGGCGATCGCAAAAATCAAACTGGCGATCGCACCTGCGGTTAGTATTGAGTAATCTTGCTGGAGTAGATTTTGCAAACAGCCGCGAAAGATTAACTCTTCTGTCGCGCTAATCCACAGGGCTAATAACAGAGTCACGAGAGTTGAAGGCTTCAGAATTGAAGCCGGAAAATGAATGATTGTTTCGCCTGTTTCGGTTTGAACTTTGGTGTTTTGTAGTTCCAGCCAACCAGCGGTTAATTGCACGCCGAACAAAATGGTTAAGCTGACTACTGCTAATGTTAATCCCAGCAGCGAGGATATGAAAGTTGCGGGTTGCCAATCCCAACCCCAGTCAGCCAAAGATGCGCCTTCGATCCAAGTTGTCGCCCACAAAATTAAGGGGACAATTAAGTAGAGGGAAGCTAGTAAAGGCAGTTTTTTGTTGCCTAAGGGTTGGGGCGGATGCCATTTGAGGGCGATCGCCAGTATAATTGCTACGGGCAGCCACAAACAAGCCCAAGTTGAGAAAAAAACAATTACTTTGACAATTGCCGGTATTGATGGCGACACCAGTCGCAGGTTATTCAGGCTGTTCCACATTTAAGCGATTGTCTCACAAATAGAAGAGAGTGCAGCGATTTATGGGTAATAGGACTTACGCTGTTAAACCAGGTTTCTGCCGAATATGTTTGGTTTGGCGATCGGATATTGACTAATAAAATCATGTTAGCTAGAACCACACAATAAAATAGGTTTGTAGTGAGGACTTTAGTCCGCATCCATTACGCTTGACTAAAGTCCTCACTACAAACTTTTTTTAAGTCATTTACCGGAAATGCTATAATGTCAAACCCGGTTTTATCGGCATTATACCCGTGCGATCGTTGGAAGATGCACAATTAATCGAATTAGAGATTAATTGTTAATTTATCTTCACCTTAGTGGTCTTAAAGCATTATTCCTCGGCATTATCGGTTTCGTCTTCCTCGCTTGAGCTCGGATTCCGATCCTGACTGCGATCGCCATCTACCTGGATCAGGTGAATGTGCTTGTAACCCAACTTAATTTCAAACCGATCTCCGGGTGTTAATCCCATCGATTCAGTGTAAGCCGTACCGAGTACAATTTGACCGTTTTTGTGGACGCTGGCGCGATAAGCTGCTTCTCTACCCCGACCATCTTTTTTGCGTTCTGAACTTAAGGGAATCCCCTTGGCGGCGAGTACAGCATTGTAAAAACCGCTGAGATTAACGCGGGTGCGATCGTTTTTTGTTGTAGAGTAGTAGCCGCAGTGTTTTGCGGTTTCTCGTTTGGGCAAGTGAGCGAGTTCTTTGAGTTTTTGAAGCAGGGCTTTTCCTGTAAGTGGATCTGTGGCAGTTTCAATCATTATGTTGAGAAGCGATCGGGGAATACCTGCGATTTGCAAATAAGCTTTTGTGCCGATTTGTAGCATTATCAAAAATATATACTTAAATTTATGCGTTTTACTAAAAATATTTTTCAGCAAAACTCTAAAAAAATAAAACCTTTGATAATTAAGCCTTCCAGCTTGTGATTTATAGCTGCTTCCATCGGAGTTCTTCCTTCAAAGGCGATCGATCCGGCGCTGAATTTGTCTCAGGGACTGGTACATTTCGGGTAGGCGGTTGTACACAGCAGCGGCTTTGAGAAAGAGTTTGTGGGGAATTGCTGGAACCCCAGTCACGATCGCACCTGCGGGCACGTCGCTGTGAATTCCGGCTTTGGCTGTGGCGATCGCGCCATCTCCAATTTTAGCTTGATTGGCTATTCCTACTTGACCCGCCAAAATTACATTATTGCCAATTATTACTCCGCCCGCTAAGCCGACGTGGGCGGCAAAAGCGCAATTTTTCCCGATTTGACAGCCGTGACCTACGTGTACTAAATTGTCGATTTTGGTATTCTGGCCGATGCGGGTTTCTCCGACGGCGGGCCTGTCGATCGTGCTGTTGCAGCCCACCTCAACGCCCTCTTCCAATACCGTGCATCCAGACTGCTCCATTTTCACCCATCCTGAGGCTGTCGGCACAAACCCAAAACCTTCGCTCCCGATCGCCGCACCGCTGTGAATGACGCAATTTGCCCCGATCCGAGCACGTTCGTGAATCACACAGTTAGCGTGTAGAACTGTATTTTCGCCAATTACTGCATCTGGGTAAATTACGACATTTGGATGAATGCAAACGTTATTGCCGATTTTGACTTTTGCTTGAATCACGCTGTGGGGGCCGATACTGACATTTTCACCGATTTCAGCTTCGGGGTGAACTGTAGCGGAGGGATGTATTTCGGATGCTGGGCGAAATGGTTGGTAAAAAAGGCCGATGGTTTGAGCAAATAGCAATCGCGGATCTGCTGCGGAAATCCAAGCAATGTTGCGATCGCTGCATTGAGCTTGCAGGCCTTCATCTAAGGGTAAAATTAAGGCTGAAGCGTTTGTAGTGGCTGCATGAGCGGCAAATTTAGCTCCTTCTATGTAACTGATCGTACCCGATGTGGCTTCATCGACTGGGGCGGTGCCTGTAATTTCTCGATCGTCCGCGCTGGAGGCTTTTAGGCTGTGGCTGTTGGCTAAGTTAAGTTTTTCTACTAAGTCGCTAAACTGCATAAATAAAAATTTGCTGTTAACACCGATTCCTCAAGCTCAAAATCATATCATGTTCGATTGTTTGTAGTCAGGACTTTAGTCCTCAGTTTTTATTCTTTAAAATTATGAGGACTGAAGTCCTCACGAAGAACCTGGAAAGGACTGAAGTCCTCACGAAGAACCTGGAAACGAAGAACCTGGAAAGGACTGAAGTCCTCACGAAGAACCTGTTCGATCGCCCTTTTTGACTTTACCAGTGCCAATGCAAAAGGGAGCCGATCGTCTTCTGCTCCCACTCACTCTCAAAAAGCTGTAAACTATTCAGTTATTTTTGGCAACTATTGTACAGAAGAGGCTTCTACATCTACGGTGCGGGGTGTCCCTTCTGAATAGGTGTCGGTTGGTTCTGAGGCTGAGGCTGTCTGTGTTTGGCGGGATTTAAAATAGTCGATCGCCATTTGGGACACTTCGGAAATCAGCAATACTGCGATCGCCACATCGTCAATTTGTCCGACTACGGGGAGGAAATCCGGCGCAATGTCGATCGGGCTTACCAGATATGCCAGTGTTCCCAGAATAATCCACCAGCGGTACTTGGGGTTGCGGAGCGTCTCGCGGTACCAGGTATAAATCGATTGTATAGAAAAGCTCATGGGGTTGTCCTCTCGTTATATTTTCAATCTTGACAAATTCTCGCTCGAAATGCTTGTGGAGATATCCCCCCTAGGGTTGGGAAGAGAATTCTACTCAGGGACATTTGGAATTGGGTACGGGCGATGTGCTTCACGTGTCCGAAGGCCAAGCCGGGACACTTCCAAGCGTCGGTATAGTTGGGATCGAGTTGCAGCACTTGCAAGGGAAAGCGCGATCGCCTGCTCAAAATCCCGATCGTGCAGCTACTTGACTCCTTGCTCGAATGGCGCCTCGATCTCTTCCATAATTTGCCAATTCTCCCTCTCTAAAATATAGACAACTAAAGATTTTGCCTAAATTTTGTACTTTTACGCGATCGTGACTTGCACACAATTTATCAGTTCAATTTATTGGCCTCCCTCAATCTTAAATTAGTCTGATTTCCTCCTCATATTTTCAATAATCAAAATGTTCGTGCAAGAACCTTTCTTTAGTATAAAATAACACCTGTTATTTTTGTTTTGGGATGTGGGCGATCGGTTGATTGCTAATATTTCGATCGTCGAAACTCAAAATATCTTGTCTTAGGATCTGCCATATTTGAACAAATAAAACGGTTCACTAAGGAACAGTTTTTTGGTATAAGTTGACACCTACTTTTTTTGAACTTCGCGATGCGGTCGATCGCCCGAATTACTGACATTTTTCGGGTTAAAACTCAGTCAAAATACACATTCATCCTGTAACTTCTTTCCCACAATCCTTGCATTCATTGGATTTCAGGCTGACATCAATCTCGGTATGGGTTTGAAAATCCGATTTTTACAGCTACTATTCTCACCGATCGCCCTACGGTCAGCCTAAGTACAAATAAATAAAATTAGTATCAAAAAATACCCGTAGTCCGAGTTTGGACAGGGCGTTAAGTTCGATCGAAAAAAGGGTAGTTTTCACCCGTCTTGAAACACCCATTTTTGGTCGCCGATCGCAATTTCGCAACCATTTGCCAACCAAAAAGGCTCATTAGCAGCCAGCCTCTGCCCTCCGACAAAAGTGCCGTTGGAACTGCCGCTATCGACAAGTTGATATCGCTGTTTGCCAACTTCGTCAGTGGCGCGGCGGATTTGGGCGTGGTAGCGGGAACTTTGCGGATCTTGCAAAACTAAACTGTTGGTAGGTTCGCGCCCAATTGTAAAAGGATTGGCCGTTAAACCGATCGCCTGTCCAGAAAACTTGTAGATTAAATATGCAGTATTTTTGCGATCGCTGCTGGCGAGTACCGTCGGTGCAAGTGAAGGTGAATTTCTCGCGGGTGGGAGACTATTTTGAGCGAGTTGTTCTGTCAGTTGTTGCAAATCGCGATCGAATGATGCTGCTGTTTCAGAAGCTGGAAGACTCGCCGGAGAATGACCTGAAATTAAGTTTAACTGCTGGACGGGAGCTTGAGGTGCGATCGGGCGGCCAGCTTCAGCAATTCTCATTTGCAGGGCGGCCGAATTTTCTGCTTCCTGTCGCGCACTCATTCCCTCAACTTGGCGAATCACTCCGTTGGTTTCGGGGAAGCTGACATCGCCAATTCGCACGTCTTCTAAATTAAAACCTAGGGGATAAAAGTCTTGGACGCGATCGAGCAAATTTTGGCGCAGCAACAGCCGACCTTGGGTGATAAGCTGTTGTAAAGAAAATTGCCCGATCGCTAATCCCATACAATCTTTAACTGCACTTGCTAAAGCCGCGATCGGATCGGACAATTCCAAAGCTACCCGTTTCGGATCTATAACTTGATAAATAACCGTCAAAGTCGCATCAATTAAAAATCTATCCTTAGACAAAAAATCTCCGTGGGACTGCACGTCCAAGTTGCGAAGTTTGGTATCTACGAGGACAATTTGACACTGTTCCAGTAGGGGAAGGGCGAAGCTGAAATGGCGCCCGGATTTCAGGGTACGCACGGCGCGGCCGTTTTTGACCAACAAACCTGTGCAACCCGCCCCTATGAAGTCCATGCTAAACCCGGCCCAGCGTTCTGGAGTCACGGTTTGAATCAGGGGAGAGGCGTTGTTCATGGGATGCGTTGAGGGAGGAATGATTCTACTTTTAGGGTAACAAATTGCTGGCGGTCGATCGGGCGATCGGTGTGCCTGTTCGGCAACTTCTATACTGTACGCCTCCACGAGTCCCCATTCAGCACGAACAGCAAGGAGCCTCTCACCTACCCGAAGGGAGGTGATGAGAGGAATTGCGAGGCAAAAATGAGACACCCTTTGACCATATCAATCCGCAAAAATGACCGGGAGAAGGGTAGTTGAGTTTTTGCCAATTTCTGTGTTCGGCAGTTGGTCAACCCAGTCCTCCACTATTTGGGTTACTGTTTTATCTTTACTTACTGCATACGCCCTTAATTTATTCAATCGACGTTCGGACATCCGCACATTTAATCTTGTAGTTTTCATATTTTTGTCTACCCATTGTTATCACGTCTATGCTATCATATCTATAACAGGAGGTAAATAACAGGTGAAAACGGCATACCAATACAAGCTACGTCCAACAAAACAGCAAGCGCAAGAAATAGACCGATGGTTGTCTATGTGTTGCGCTCAATATAATTATTTGCTGGCAGATAGATTTAATTGGTATGAGCAAAATCGTTGTCCAATCAATGCCTGTCCACTTGTTTGTCATCTCCCGGAGCTGCGAGATTACCCCGAATATTTTGGGCAAAAAAGAACACTCCCTAAGTTGAAAGAGACGCATCCTCATTACAAAGATGTTTATTCCGATGTTTTGCAGGATGTTGTCAAGCGAGTGAAAACAACTTTTGACCGATTTGTAAAGGGGGATAGCAACGGAAAACGTAGCGGAAAACCAAGATTTAAAGCTCGTAGTAGATACAGAACTTTCTTATACCCAAGAATTAAACCTGATTGTATTGCCAATGGTAGAATTTCTTTGCCCAAATTAGGTCAAATTAAAGTTATTTTGCATCGACCGCTACCGGATGATTTTAAAATTAAAACCGCATCTATCACGAAAAAAGCTGACGGTTACTATGTAACTCTAAGCTTGGAAGATTCAACCGTTCCCGAAATCAAGCCTGATATAAATCCAAGGTCAATGACTGGGATTGATGTTGGTCTAAAGGAGTTTTTGACAACTTCTGAAGGTGAAACTGTTGCTATTCCCCAACACTACCGAAAATCACAGAAACGTTTAAAAGTTATTCAAAAACGTGTCTCTCGTCGTAAAAAAGGTAGTAATCGCAGACAAAAAGCAGTAAAACAACTAGGCAAACAACATAAAAAAGTTGCAGACAAACGCAAAGATTTTCATTTCAAAACGGCGAACAACTTATTGGAAAAATATGATGTTGTTGCAGTTGAAGATTTGAATGTTAAGGGACTTGCGCGTACCCGGTTAGCAAAGTCTGTACTTGATGCTGGATGGTCAAGCTTTCTGTCGATACTGATAAACAAAGCCGAGAAAGCTGGTTTATTGGTGATCCCGGTTCAAGCGTCTGGTACGAGTCAAGATTGTTCTAATTGTGGTGTGAAAGTTCCTAAAAAACTGTATCAACGCTGGCACGACTGCCCCCATTGTGGATGTAGTCTAGACCGTGACCATAATGCAGCGATAAATATAAAGAACAGAGCGGTGGGGCATCCCGTTCTTAAAGCCAAGAGTCTCCTAAGCGATAGCCGGATTGTCTTGGAAGCCTACACTGTACTCTAAGAGTCAGTGTAGGAGTATGTCACCACGTACTGGATCTAGTTTGCATCTAATATCAATTCCGGTTGCACCGTCAGGTGATGTTGACGGTTAACAGTTAACTGTTAACGGTTTAAACAATACCGATACAACCGGAAACTATATTAAATGGGTTCTATCAAAATAATTATTCTCACGTACTTACTTACTTGATTGCTAATTGCTAATTTATAATCATCTGGTGTCCCATCAGGTGTTGCTTAATCAGGGTATGAAAAAAATAAGTTGAAAATTCCCAAGCTTTGTCGATACTGGTTTCTCTGACTGGCATATTTAGCCTTTCATACCGTCAATCAGCAACGCCTCCCATCAATTACCCGCAATCAATAAGGTTCGATCGGGGTAATTGTCTTCGGACACCATCTCCAAGCAGCACATTACACACAAAGAAGCACAAATATGATGAATTATTTCAAGCCTTTGTTAATTTTTACAGCCTTTGCAGCGGTTCTGGGTTTGGGAAAAAGTGGGGCGCTAGCTGCGGTTTGGATTATCTCTGAAACTCAGTTAAGTTTGCCACTTCACAGGGTGCAAATAGCAGCAAAGAGCGATCGCAATTTTAAGACTTCAAAAGGTACATTAAAACCAGGTAGTGTCCTATCTGTCGATCCAGATGAAGTTAGGGGCCTACCAAAAGCTGAGGCGCGGCGACGTTTCATCCTGAATAAGATATATCGCCTTCAGGAAGGCACTGCCGCTGACGATTTATTCATCGTTGATGAGAAAGCAAATAAATGGGCAGTAGAGAATGTCTCTGACGCTACAATGGGCGCTACTACTCGCGGTGTCGCCGAGATAGTCTCCGGTAAAGGCAAAGTCTGGGCGCTGATCCAGAAGTTCTAAAAAAAACGCCGTTTTTTTAGGGCGGCGTTCTTTTTAATTAAGCATTAAAAATGGCATAATTTCCATTTTTGATTCTTAATTTTCTAACAGTCGTAGTACAAAGCAAACTCGTAAGGGTGAGGACGTAACCGCATCGGGTTGACTTCGTTGTCGAGTTTGTAAGAAATCCAGGTTTGGATGAAGTCTTCAGTAAAGACGCCTGTTTCTGTTAAGAAAGCGTGGTCTTTTTCTAAAGCTTCTAACGCCCCTTCCAAGGAACCGGGAGTAGAAGGAACTTTCGCTAATTCTTCCGGGGAAAGATCGTAGATATCCACATCCAAAGGTTCGCCCGGATCGATTTGATTTTTGATGCCGTCTAAGCCTGCACACAGCATCGCTGCAAAGGCTAAATAGGGGTTGGATGTGGCGTCGGGACAGCGGAATTCTAAGCGCTTGGCTTTCGGGTTGTTCCCGGAAAGGGGAATTCGCACTGATGCCGATCGATTTCCTTGAGAATAAGCTAAGTTTACAGGCGCTTCAAAGCCCGGAACTAACCGCTTGTAGGAGTTGGTCGTCGGGTTGGTGATTGCCAAAAGTGCCGGGGCGTGCTTGAGAATGCCGCCGATGTAATGCAGTCCCATTTGACTGAAACCTGCATATTGATCGCCTGCAAATAGCGGTTGGCCGTCTTTCCAAATCGACTGGTGAACGTGCATCCCGGAACCGTTGTCGTTAAACAGCGGTTTGGGCATGAAGGTGATGGTTTTGCCGTATTTTTTGCCGACGTTTTTGATGACGTATTTGTATGTCAGCAAGTAGTCTGCGGCTTGGACTAATGTGGCAAACCGGAAACCGAGTTCGCACTGCCCGCCGGTGGCGACTTCGTGGTGGTGCTTTTCGATTGGTACGCCGCATTTGGCCATTGTCAGCAGCATTTCCGTTCTCATGTCTTGAGAGGTATCGGTTGGTGCTACTGGGAAATAACCTTCTTTGTAACGCGGTTTGTAGCCGAGGTTGCCGCCTGCTTCTTCTTTGCCGGAATTCCAGCGACCTTCGACGGAATCTACGTAATAATACCCGGAATTTTGGGTTTGGTCGAAGCGAACGTCGTCAAAAATGAAGAATTCTGCTTCTGGGCCGAAGAATGCTGTATCGCCGAGACCGGTGGTCAGCAGGTAGTCTATGGCTTTTTGGGCGATCGTCCGGGGACAGCGGCTGTACGGTTCGCCGGTGCGGGGTTCTTTGATGCTGCAAATGAAGCTGATGGTGGGTTCTGCCATGAACGGGTCCATCCACGCGGTGGTAGGATCGATGACCATTGTCATGTCTGATTCGTTGATGGCTTTCCAGCCCCGAATGCTGGAACCGTCGAAGGGTACGCCGTCGGTGAAGGCGGTTTCGTCGATTTGGTCGTGGTACAGGGAAAGGTGTTGCCAGATCCCCGGCATATCGATGAATTTCAGATCGACGATCTGGATCTTATTTTCTTTTATGTAGTTGAGGGCTTCTTGGGGTGTCTGGAACATGACTTACTCCTGATATTGGTTTTGTTGCGGGCGATCCTGCAACGAGTGCTTCGCTAACGGCAGATTTCAGAATGTTTGCGCGATCGTATGCCTTGAGTACCCACAGTTTTGTAACAATAGATACAAAATATTAAAGTGGGTCTAGTGGGGCAGGACAATTTGTGATGATTGCCTTGTCTGTGTTTCGGCTGTTGATATCAGGCAAACGGCTGAACTTGGCGGTCATTTGCCGGGGAGGGACTACCCTGTGTGCAAATCCTATCTCAAATCTTAATCAAAGGCCGATTTGTAGTAGTCTACAATAGGCGGTCTATCTCAGATAGCAAAGTATTGATAAAGATTTTTGGGAGAGAAACTTATGCGCGATGCCGTGACGAGTCTGATTGAAAATTATGATGTTGCTGGTAGGTATTTAGACCGAGATGGTATCGATCGGTTGAAATCTTATTTTGCAACTGGCACAGCACGGGTACAAGCAGCAGCAGCGATTAACAGCAATGCTGCGGCTATTGTCAAGCAAGCTGGTATTCAGCTATTTGCAGAACAGCCCGAACTGATTCGTCCCGGTGGTAATGCCTACACAACTCGTCGCTACGCGGCTTGTCTGCGAGATATGGACTACTACTTGCGCTACGCTACTTACGCCTTGGTGGCTGGAAGTACCGATGTGCTCGACGAGCGCGTGCTCCAAGGTTTGCGAGAAACTTACAATTCTCTGAGCGTTCCCATCGGCCCGACGGTAATGGGGATTAGCATTATGAAGGAGATGGTTAAGGCTCAGGTTGAATCTGCCGGCTTGTCTGTCGGGCCTTTTCTAGAACAGCCTTTTGATTACATGATTCGCGAATTGAGCGAACAAGATATTTAAGTCAAGCAAGCTGGTTTTTTTAGCAGCAAATTGCTTTTGTGGCTTGCACGTAGCAGGCTCTCGATCGCTTTTTTGGCATCACAGCAGAAAAGCGATCTTTTTTACGGATTATACCATTTTCGATTGGGGCTTAAAGAATAGACAATGACTTACTGCCTAAGGGTTTGGAGTTGGCTCTTCATTTGTATTCTTGTTGGAAATTGGTATTAAAAATCGCCGACATATCCCCAGACGAGGCATTTGTCGAGGGAATTTTTCGTGTGGTGGCGGTTGATTTGGTCGGTGCTGATTGCTTCTACTTCGCCGTTGGGGTAAAGAATGTGGATTAGGTTGCCGCTGACGAAGGCCAGAGGATTTTCTTGACAAATGTTAGAATTTCTGATCGGAAAGTTCGTTTTTTTCATGTCCATCGCCCTGATTGTGTTTGTAGCGCATTCCCCTGTATTTACATAATCTTTGATTTGCGACATTTTTTATGTGATTCTACGAATGTCGATGTGTGATAAAACTACAGGCTCATAGCGATCTCAGTCACATCATGTGGGGTAGGAGCGATCGGCGATCGAGCTTCAAAATACTATACAAATGCTGATGTGAGGGCATCGCCCTCGGAAAACCCAAATAATTATAAAAAATCCGCAGTCGGGTTTTTGCGTAAGTGCTAATCTGATACAGTCCTTAACCCTATCCGTACAGATTAAACATCTTGGCTAAACAACGAATAGACACTTTATTGGTAGACCTGGATTTATGTACCTCCCGACAACAAGCTCAAGCCTTGATTCGGACTGGCCAAGTCTCGATCGACCAACAGGTAATTGACAAACCGGGCACTGAGGTTGACATTGCAGCCAATATTTTGATTAAACAGCGATCGCGCTACGTTTCCAGAGGCGGCGACAAATTAGCCAAAGCTTTAGAAATATTTGCAATTCCCGTCGCGGGCAGAATCTGTCTCGACGGCGGCATTTCCACAGGCGGTTTTACCGACTGCTTGCTGCAAGCCGGTGCGGCACTGGTATACGGGATCGATGTTGGCTACGGTCAAGCTGATTGGCGCTTACGCAACGATCCGAGGGTAATTTTGAAAGAACGCACCAATTTGCGCTACATGACTGCTGCGGAGCTTTACGGCGACTCACCGCGAGCAGATTTGGCGGTAGTAGATGTGTCGTTTATTTCGCTGGATAAGGTTTTACCGGCGCTGTGGGAATTGTTGGCACCACCGCGAGAAGCGGTATTGTTGGTAAAGCCGCAATTTGAGGTGGGGCGCGATCGCGTCGGGAAAAAAGGCGTAGTCAGAGACTCGGCAACTCAAGCCGATGCGATTTTTCAAGTGTGGAAGGCAGCTACAGCTTTAGGATGGCAGGAAAGAGGCTTAACGTGGTCGCCTTTACTTGGCCCGGCCGGTAATATCGAGTATCTTCTATGGTTGGGGATCGATCGCGAACAGGAACCAGACCAAAGTGCGATCCTCTTCGAGGGCTGCGCTAACGAAGAGGGTGTTGTGAAGGAACGGATCGCACAAGTCGCAAAAGCGGCCGCGCAGGAACTTGTCAAGTGATTTTAGATTTTAGATTTTAGATTGACTGCAAAATGTCAAACTAATCAATTTTAAGACTCAAATGTGGAGAGCCAGATTTATCTAAAATTTTAAATTGTTTTGTCAATCAGACTCCTAAACTTTCACAAGAGTGAATAATTCCATGCAGCCATTAAAACAAGTCGGTTCGATTTTCTTGTACGTCCTAGGTGGCATAGGTTATCTGGCGATTGCAGCTACTATTGTAGGCGTGTCAATTCTCATCAAGTTCGCAGCTCTGCTACTGGCAGATAAATTATTATATACAATTCTGATTATCGGTGATTTGTTGAGGGGCATCGAAATTATTGAACTGTTAAATATATTGGTATTTGCTTTTATCGGCATGGGATTTGGCATCGCGACAAAACTGCTACATCCTAAATACAGTCGCCAAATTAGTGCGGCTTTGTTGATACCTATAGTTCCCATAGTTTTCATGAGTACGCCAGCCATCAGATATAATTCTTGGCTGGACAAAGTAGCGGAATCGGATAAGTTAGCGCCGGCGGAAACTGCAACATTAACCAACTCATTTTTGAACCGAAAGGTAGGAGTGGAAGGTTTTCTCGGTTATTATGTATATACAGGTCAGTTTCCGGTGATTCCCACAAAACAATCTGAGATGAAAGACCTCGACAGCTTTGAAAAAAAGGTTAATTCGAGATTTGTGCAGTTAACTGGTGTTGCTCCGACGATTGTTTCTTGGTCAATGCGGGTTTGTTTTTGGCTGATTAGAATATTCTACTTTTGTATTGCGGTAATTGCGACGATTGTTCATTTTAGGGAAGGTGTGAGAATCGCGGGACGATAAGAATACAAGCTGTGGGGTGCTTATCTAATTTTCAGGTACGTAGTTGCGCTTCAGCGCTCTGGGAGCAGGTACGTAGTTGCGCTTCAGCGCTCTGGGAGCAGGTACGTAGTTGCGCTTCAGCGCTCTAGGAGCAGGTACGTAGTTGCGCTTCAGCGCTCTGGGAGCAGGTACGTAGTTGCGCTTCAGCGCTCTGGGAGCATCTCATTTGTTGTGCAAAAACCATTTTTTCGAGAGGTACGTAGTTGCGCTTCAGCGCTCTAGGAG
>NZ_JAEQDD010000094.1:0-35779 GCF_020737885.1 Microcoleus sp. PH2017_34_RAT_O_A
AAGGATGGTTACTCCTATGGATAGTTTAAGGTGGCTGAAGCCACAGCCGCGTTCCTCCCCATGCCTGAAGTCAGGGGCTTCCCGCTCGTCTTTCGGTGATTAGAAATCGAGGTATCCTTGCGGTTGGACAGCCCGTGAGTCAAATTGCTTCGGGAGGCGTACTGTCGGGGGTCCATAGGAATATCGGGCTAGATAAGTGCCTTTGAGAGAAGAATCCCCCCGATTCATCGGTGGGGAGTGTCAAAAGAATTAATAATTATCGATCGCGCCGACCGCATCCCTGCCGCAGTTATTCCTGCTTTAAAAAATAGGCCCAAAGGTCAATCCAGTCTTGGGCGCCGACAATGCTAATATCGTCAAGATGCCGTCTGCTCAAAAAGCCCGAGACTTTCGCCCGATCGCTAATTAGCCTATTTATCGAGCAATTCCAGGCAAACCAACTGGCAAACACAATTTTTAAGGCGGCAACAAAATATAATAAAATTTGTAGTCACAGCCACAGCAAATCCCCCAACCAGTAAATTGCCCCCAATCTAAAAGCAAAAAGATAAATGAACGTCAGAGTCCGTCTAGCCCCCAGTCCCACCGGAAACCTCCACATCGGTACCGCCAGAACCGCCGTATTTAACTGGCTGTTTGCCCGCAACCAAGGCGGAACATTCATCCTGCGGGTAGAAGACACAGACGTAGAACGTTCTAAAAGCGAATACACCGACAACATCCTCGAAGGACTCACCTGGCTGGGTATGAACTGGGACGAAGGCCCGAGTTTTCAGTCCCAGCGTCTGGAAATCTACCGCCAAACAGTCCAAACCCTTCTCGACAAAGGACTCGCTTACCGCTGCTACACCACGTCAGCAGAACTTGACGAGATGCGGGAAGCACAAAAAGCCAACAAACAGGCCCCCCGCTACGACAACCGCCACCGCCACCTGACGGAGGAACAGCGCGCAGCTTTTGAAGCAGAAGGGCGGCAAGCTGTGATTCGGTTTATCATTGAGGACGATCGCACGATCGCGTGGAACGACATGGTGCGCGACACCGTAACCTGGAAAGGTAGCGACCTCGGCGGCGATATGGTAATCGCCCGCGCATCCAGCGGCGGCCTCATCGGCCAGCCCCTCTACAACCTCGCCGTAGTCGCCGACGACATCGACATGGCCATCACCCACGTCATCCGCGGCGAAGATCACATCGGCAATACTCCGAAACAAATATTGCTTTACGAAGCTTTGGGCGCGACAATCCCAGAATTTGCCCACACACCGCTGATTTTAAACGCGCAAGGGCAAAAACTTTCTAAACGCGACGGCGTTACCTCGATTTCTGACTTCAAAGATATGGGTTATATCCCCGAAGCTTTAGTCAATTACATGACTTTGCTGGGTTGGACTGCGCCGGATTCTACGCAAGAAATATTTACATTGTCCGAAGCTGCGGCAGTCTTTACATTCGATCGAGTCAACAAAGCCGGTGCAAAATTTGATTGGGATAAACTCAATTGGCTTAACGGTCAATACCTGCACAAGATGCCTGTGCCGCAATTGACAGATTTGCTGATACCTTATTGGCAGAAAGCCGGTTATGAGTTTGATTCTAAGGCCGATCGCCCTTGGCTCGAACAAATAGCTGCTTTAATCGGCCCGAGTCTCGTTCGCTTAACCGATGCTGTCGGTATGTGCAAGTTGTTCTTCTTGCCAACTTTGGAATACGAAGAAGAAGCACTCGCACAGTTGCAGCAATCAGGCGCTGCACAGGCTTTACAAGCAGTTCAAGAAGCTCTGGAAAGTCATCCCACCCTAATAGCAGCAGAAGCTCAGAAAATCACTAAAAAGCTCAGTAAAGAGAAAAATCTTAACAAAGGGCTGATTATGCGATCGCTCAGAGCCGCTCTGACAGGTGCAATGCACGGCCCCGACCTGATAGAATCTTGGGTAATCCTTCACCAGCGGGGGACGGCTAAAACCCGCTTGCTTGATGCCATTAGCAACTTGAATTTGCCGGCAGTTGGTGTTGCGGCCGAAACTCCTAGCCTAGAACAACCCAAAGCCGAAACTCCCGCCGAAATTTCCGAGCGGGAACAGCCAGCAGTCGAGGTTTCAACAGTCGAAACACAGGCGGTTGAACTATCAGCAGCAGAGGTTACAGCAGTCGAAACACCGACTCTTGAAACAGTCGAAACGCCTTTGGTAGAACCAGCAGCAGAGGTTACAGCAGTCGAAACACCGACTCTGGAACCAGCAGCGGAAGTTACAGCAGTCGAAACGCCGACTCTTGAACCAGCAGCGGAAGTTACAGCAGTCGAAACGCCGACTCTTGAACCAGCAGCGGAAGTTACAGCAGTCGAAACACCGGCTGTTTCAACAGTCGGAACGGAGGTTTCAGCAGTCGATATTTCGGCAGTTGAAACAGCCGCAGCAGCAGTTGAAATACCTGCCGCCAATCAGCAAAAAACTATTGCGAGTGGAGAAATGACTTCATCAAACGAACCAGAAACAACCGTTATCATCACCGAAATTCCTGCTGAAAATGAAGCAGACAGTTCGAGCGGTAGCACAAAAGTCATCATTACCGAAGAACCAAATCAGACACAGCAGATCAAAGAACAAATTATTTCAATTTTGTCGGAGTTTCCTGCTTACATCGGCAGCTTTTACGAGCAGTACAAAAGTCCCTTGACAGTTGTCGGTGTCATATTAGCCTCGATTGTTTCTTTGAAAGTGCTTTTGGGCATTGTAGACGAACTCAACGACATCCCCCTGCTAGCACCCACATTCGAGCTAATTGGTATCGGATACAGCGCCTGGTTTATCTACCGCTATTTGCTCCGCTCTTCCAACCGCCAACAATTAGGTCAAGAAATTCAAGCTTTGAAAGAACAAGTTTTTGGCAAAAAGTCCTAAATTTTTGTTGGTAATTTGTTGATTTTGTACCCGATACTGACAAGTTTAAATATGTTGTCAGTGTCGGGTTTTTTAATGAAGGAAGTTCGGCAACGGATTGTGTAACGGATGGAAGGTAGAAGGTAGAAGGTAGAAGGTAGAAGGTAGAAGATAGCCGTAGGGTGCGTCGAAGAAAGAAAAATCCCTCAATACAAACCCAAAATCTGACAGCGACGCACCAGCCATAGCGAGCAGACTCGTAAACAAAACAACTGTTTGTCTTGTTTGCTTAACTATCGTTTCATACCAAATTCTGGTTATTCATCCCCGTTATGAATTGTCTGGTGCGTCGCTGTTTGGGGAATGAAAACTGAATAACTTAAGCAACTTTGCTTCCCGATTTTTGTTCCAGTAAGGACGAAGGGGGGATAGTCGCCTAGGTTATTAAATTTTCATTCCTTAGATGTTCGGGCAATATTCTCTTTCCGATTAGATGTGATGTTGCTTTTCCTACTAAAAATTTATCGAATATGTATAATGGTGCACTTAAAAATCCTAATTTATTCAAAATCATTGCTTTCATGACTTGTCCTGGGTTCAGAAGTTCTTGGGTTCTTATTCCTACTATGAAAGTTGAATTCTTCTACTAATTCCATCTCGTCCATAGCACAATACCGTTTACTTAAGACCGCCCTGGGGGTAAAACCCTATGAAAAATAGATACGGAGATTGCTTCGTTCCTCTCGAAGTAGCATCTTAAGTAAACCGTATTGGTCTATAGCAATCCTAAATCATTTGTAAATTTCTTACTCCCTCCCCGAACTCGCTCTGAGGGTTGGGGTGGGGTAAAAAAATTACGACTCCTGCAAAGATTGCTATAGTAGAAGATTTAATTCGAGCAGAAGAAGCACATCTACAGCAACTCGAACAGCAAAATCAGCAACTAGAACAGCAAGTTAATGCAGAAAGGCAGCACGTAGAAAGATTGAAACAGTGGCTTCGAGAATTGGAGGTAGACCTGGATACAGCACTTTAAATTGCAATGCAAAGTCTGATGTAACGTCTGGATTAATTGGTCAGCTCTTTTCTGAAGATAGCAATCACAATCATATTGGTTCGTAGTGAGGACTTTAGTCCTCATAATTAAAGGACTAAATTCCTCACTACGAACCGTTTTTATTAGGAATGATTGATTGGACGCGATCTGATATAGAGTCTGATTTTTTAAAGAAGTCGAGCCTGTGGGTATTCTATGAATGCCTGGTTATCATACAATGATTGTAGATTAAGTGATTTTCTACGGGTCAAAGTCGTGGCTTTCAAAATTGGTTTGCTAGGTTTGGGTACGGTTGGCGCGGGAACAGCAGAGATTTTGCTCTCCCCAGATGGGCGCCATCCGCTGTTGCAGGAATTGGAAATCTATCGGGTGGGAGTGCGCGATATTTCTCGAACTCGGTCTTTACAATTGCCAGAAAATGTGCTGACAACTGACCTAGAGGCGATCGCGACTGACCCGGAAATTGATATTGTAGTAGAACTGATTGGCGGATTGGAACCGGCGCGATCGCTCATTCTGAAAGCGATCGACAACGGGAAGCACGTAGTCACCGCCAACAAAGCAGTTATCGCCCGCTACGGTAATGAAATCTTCGACGCTGCTAACGCAAAAGGCGTTTATGTAATGCTAGAAGCTGCGGTGGGCGGCGGCATTCCGGTCATTCAAACCCTCAAACAATCTTTAGGTGCAAACCGCATCAAAAGTGTCACCGGCATCGTTAACGGCACAACTAATTACATCCTGACGCGGATGCAGACAGAAGGTGCAGACTTTGGCGAAGTCCTCGCGGACGCTCAGCAATTAGGTTATGCTGAAGCTGACCCTACAGCAGATGTGGATGGATGGGATGCTGCTGATAAAATTGCTATTTTAGCTTCGTTAGCTTTTGGCGGACGCATCAATTTAGCAGATATTCACTGCGAAGGTATCAGGCAAGTTAGCGCGGCTGATATTGACTACGCCGACAAGCTGGGATTTACGATCAAATTGCTGGCTATTGCTCAAGAAACTAGCAAAATTTCCGAACATAATGGGGATGCAGAAGGGGAACTCCTCTCGATTCGGGTGCATCCTACTTTTGTGCCGAAAGCTCATCCGCTGGCGAGTGTTAACGGTGTTTATAATGCCATTTTAGTCGAAGGAGATGCGATCGGGCAATTGATGCTCTACGGGCGCGGTGCGGGGGCTGGGCCCACAGCCAGCGCGGTAGTATCCGACATTTTGAATGTGGCTGCTATCCTGAAAACCGAAACTGTGCCGATTCCCCATCCTTTGCTGAGTTGCACTCACCAACACTACTGCAAAATAGCAGAAATGCAGGAACTTGTGACTCGGTTTTACGCGCGTTTTCTGACGCGGGATACGCCCGGGGTAATTGGCAAACTTGGCACTTGTTTCGGCAACCACCAAGTTAGTTTGGAGTCCATTGTGCAGACGGGAATTCACGGCGATTTAGCAGAAATTGTTGTCGTGACTCACGATGTTCGGGAAGGTAATTTCCAACAAGCACTCGATGAAATTCGCGCGATGGAAGCAGTCGATAGTATTGCGAGCACGTTGCGAGTTTTGTAAGAATTGCACAAGGTTATACCAATTTTTTATGAGGTTGCATAGAATCCGATCCCCCCTAGCCCCCCTTAATAAGGGGGGGACAAGATTCCGATCAAAGTCCCCCTTCTTAAGGGGGATTTAGGGGGATCGAGATATGTGCAACTTCACATTAAATTGGTATTAGTAGTGAGGACTTTAGTCATTCTTTTCCTGAGGACTAAAGTCCTCACTACGAACCTTTTTTAGATTGTTTTTAATTTAGTATGGATCAATAAAATTGGATTTTGTCGATCGCCCTACAGGAAGGCACTTGCTAGATTCCCTCTACGAAAAGTTTGCCAAACCCCAACTCCACGATACTGAGGATCCCAGCAATCCGTCAATTTATGTTCGGCACGCAGAGGGGCAAGTTGTTGATGGAAATTATACCATAGAAAAAGTGTTTGAAGACTCGCGCACTGGTTTTTATGCTGAAAGTCGCCTTCCGGTTTCTGGGAATAATCCGCCCGTGCTCGTGATTCGCGGATACGGTTCGTGGTATCCTTTCGATCGCGTTTTGGAAGATACACCCGATGTATTTATGGCCAAAGTACAACGCCAGTTAAAAGCGGCGGAAACTGTAGGCGCTATAGATTGGCTTAAACAGCAATTTCGCAGCGGAAATCCGGCGGATGTCATCGGAGAAAGTTTGGGCGGCAAAGTTGCTCAGCAAATTGTAGCAAAATACCCGGATTATATTCGATCGACTGTAACGTTTAATTCTTTGGGCGTTGCGGAAAAGTTAGCTGAAACTTGCACCGCTAACAATGTTTTTCACTACTTTACTTTAGGCGAAAGGTATGCTTTCTGGGCAAATGGAGGCGATTACATACCGGGAACGATTTTTGTGATTTCCCAAAAAGGGAAAAACTGGTGGTATAAAATCGAAGAGGCGATCGTCCGAATGGCCCGTTTTGAAGGCAAGTTTCGCAAAAGGCGAGTCCTGGTGGTAATGTTGGCTCAGTGGCTGTTGTTAAATCGGCATAATGCGATCGTCCTCAACAAGAAAAAGCCGGTAGTCGTTGAGATCGATCGCGCGCAACTGCAAATTTTCCGAAAAAGCCGCTTCACCTAAACCCCTACCAAAGCCTTCGATGCGCCCGGTGACTGATTTTCCCGCGCTGCGACGGCGAGTACCAGACAAAGCGCTGCGATCGCTTTTTCCCACTCTTCCTTGACGGCGGTGGGTTGAACCCCATCAAAGGCGCTAACTAACCGAGGAATCGATCGATCTAATGCAAGTCTTGGAATCGATTTGTGCATCTCAACTAAATCAGTTAAACTCTCTTGATTCTTCAGAAAACCGACTACCCATTTTGTAGCATGATCTGGACTATCTGGGACATTTTTAATTCCCAATTCTGTTTGCAACCAATCATAAAAAGCTGGGAGTTTTTGGGATAATATAGCCCCAGCAGCAGGCAAACTTTCTTTAAGCAAAGCAGTATCCAGACTTCCCAAGATTTGATTGAATTCCGGTGAATCCAGCAAGCTGGTTAATGGAAGTGCAAGCAGGGCTTCGGAAGCATCAGAGGATAAATTTAAAGTGCGCGAAAATGTTGATAGCATTGGAAAGTCTCTCAGAAAGATGATGCTTTCACTATGCCAGTAACGCAGAGCAATGAATATGAGCTACCTCATATTAACCCATTTTGATTAGGAATAATTAAATTGAACCCATTTTTTACGCTAGCAACTCATCGACGGCAATACTAAAACCAGGCAAAACTATTTGAGTGCTGACGACTTCACCTATGGTAAATAAAAGTCTCTGCTGTTGAGTGACAACAACAATCCACTGACTCTCAGGAAGTACCAGCCATATTTCTTGACAGCCCGATTGCAGGTATTCATTGGTTTTGGCAAATACTTCTTCCGCTTTATCAGTAGGAGAAATAATTTCAGCAATCAACGGAAAACTTTGAGGAAGTATGGTAAAATCATTAAATTGGGCGACTAATTCTGGTGTCAAGTAGGAAACATCAGGACAGCGACCTCTCCCTACTGTACGGCAACCTGTTTCTGTGTAAACTTCTCCACCTTGTCCGCTGGAAATTGCGTAATTTCCCCAGTAGCGGGATAGCCGAGATTGAATCCGACCAGTTTTTGCTGTCATGCCGTTTTTTTCTACTAATTCTCCATCGATCCATTCTGTGCTGTCAGGCGGGTTTTCCATCCATTCTTCTAGGGAAATTCTGGGAGATTCAATAACTTGAATTTCCCTGGATTCGATGAGTGAACTTACCATCATGTGAGTCAATCCTTCTATATGTGTACTATCTCACAATTTGAGCGGAATATTAAGTTTTCTAGAGTGAAGACCGGGGCGGGTTTATAATAAAATAGGTTTGTAGTGAGGACTTTAGTCCGCAACAAATAAGGACTAAAGTCCTCACTACGAACCTATATAGGAAGCTATATTTGAATGTTTTAAACAAATTCTCCTTTCGCCACCATCACCACTTTACCTCCCACCAAAACTTCTATTTCTTCCTGATTTTTTTGAGCTTTCAACAACAGCAACGAAGGTCTACCAATTTCATAACCCTGTTCGACTCTCACATCAATCTTTGATTCCCCGCAATAAGTATATTCTACCAAATATCCAGCCAAACAGCCATTGGCACTCCCCGTCGCCGGATCTTCGGGAATTCCTAAGGAATGGGCGAAAACTCGGACGTTTAAATCATTAATGTCGCTGTAAGTTTCTGGGCAGAATATCAAAATTTCTTTGGCTTCTGTGGTATTAATTAATTCAAAATATTTATCTAAGTTGACTTGAGCTTTTTTGACGGCTGCGAGGGTTTTTAACGGGACAATTATAAACGGTACTCCGGTAGAAACTTCTTGAATTGGGAAGTTTGTCTCAATCTCATCGGGTTGTAAATTTAGGACGCTGGCGAGAGTTTCGGTTGGCAAAACTTGACCGAATGTTGGTGGGTTTTGTCGCATCCACAAAATATCTGCGGATTCGTTGCGATAATTAAAGGTGACAGGAATTTGACCCACGGCTAAATTGAGAATTACTCGATCGACCTTTTGGCCAATTATCTGTTGTTGTAGCACAAACGCCGTCCCCAGCGTCGGATGACCGGCAAACGGTAATTCCTTCTTGGGCGTGAAGATACGCACGTCATAGCCGCCGTTTTCCGGCTGGTTTGATCGAATAAACGTGGTTTCCGAATAATTGATTTCCTTCGCTATCAGCAGCATTTCGGCCTCTGAGAGTTCCGCAACTCCCGCGCCACAAAAGACAGCTAGCTGATTGCCAGCATATTTTGACTCGGCAAACACGTCAACGATATAAAAATTCATATTTCCCTCCTTTAAGATTAGAAGACCGGGCGATTGAAATCGCGTCTATACAGACAAAACCCGCCTCCGCTTTCCCTCTTTTAAGATTAGAAGACCGGGCGATTGAAATCGCGTCTATACAGACAAAACCCGCCTCCGCGGGTTGAATACCAGACGGTTAAAATTACGTTATCTTCTCTTTGTCCGCGGAGGCGGACATTGTTTGTGTAGACGCGATTTCAATCGCCGACTCTTATCGACATCGACAAGATTTTTGACCCAGACTCGCTACTTCAAACAGCGAATAGCCTGCAACATACCCCGGGCTTTATTGAGAGTTTCTTCATACTCCATATCCGGGTTAGAATCGGCCACCAAACCAGCACCGGCTTGCACAGAAACCGAATGTTTGTCACCGCCCTGCGATTGAACAACCATAGTGCGAATTGTAATCGCACTATTCAACTGTCCCTCAAAATCATAAAACCCGTAAACCCCAGAATACGGGCCGCGACGGCAACCTTCCAACTCGTGCACAATTTCCATCGCCCGAATCTTCGGAGCACCGCTAACCGTACCAGCAGGAAAACCAGCTTTCAACAAATCCCAAGCTGTCTTATCTTCAGCCAATTCTCCGATTACATTGCTCACAATGTGCATCACATGAGAATAACGCTCAATTTTCATTAATTCGTCAACTTTTACAGTACCGCTGCGGCAAACTCTGCCTAAATCGTTTCTGCCCAAATCAACTAACATCACGTGTTCCGCAATTTCCTTCGGATCTTGCAGTAATTCAGCAGCCAAAGCATCGTCTTGTTGAGGAGTTTGACCCCGGCGGCGCGTACCGGCAATCGGCCGCAAAGTTGCAATCCTTTTGCCGTCAACAGTATTTTCTGCCTTCACCATCACTTCTGGACTGGAACCGATAATCTGCCAATCTCCAAAATTAAAATAAGCCATGTACGGAGAAGGATTGATCAGGCGCAAAGAGCGGTAAAGTGCAAAAGGATCGCCCGTGTATTCTGCTTCCAGCCGCTGCGAAATCACTACCTGAAAAATATCTCCCGCTTTGATATAATCCTTGGCTTTCAATACATTTTCACAATACTTGTCGCGGGTGGTATTGCTGCTGTAAGCTAATTCTGTATTTTCAGTTGTGGAACTTGCATCTTGCCCGTAACTCGGCGGAGTCCATTCTAGGAGAGTAGATTGTTGTGAAAGTGGCGATTTCAGTTTATCAACTAACTGAGAAACCCGATCGCACGCTGCCCCATAGGCCTCCGCCAAATCAACGCCTGTCTCGCGCAAATCCGCATAGGCGACGGCCCAAATTTTCCGTTTCACCTGGTCGAAAATCAGCAAATTATCAACCTGCATCCACAACCCATCCGGCAAATCATTCTCGCCCGCCGGATGCACTGGAACTCGCGGTTCAATCCACTTAATTAACTCGTAACCCCAAAAACCGAACAACCCGCCAATTCCCGGCGGTAACTGCGGCAATTTCACTGGTTTGTAAGGCTGCAAACACTCGGTTAAAGCCTCAAACGGATCGCCCGTAAATACTTTTTCGGAACCGTCGCGGTAAACTTGAGTTGTGCGATCGCCCCTAGCCTCCAAAATCCACAGCGGATCGCACCCTAACAAACTATAACGCCCGAGTTTTTCCCCACCTTCCACCGACTCCAGCAGAAAACTGTAAGGTTGACCGGCGCAAACCCGATACCACGCAGACACAGGCGTATCCAAATCAGCCACCCATTCTTGATATACGGGTACAAAATTGCCTTGTTTCGCCAGTTCCGAAAATTGTGAGAAATCGGGAAATATCATATATAGCAGTTGACAGTTGACAGTTGACAGTTGACAGTTGACAGTTGACAGGAATCAAATTGGAGAGCGATCGCTTGGGGATCTCAGGGGTCTCTTCATGAGGTGCTTTATGTCAATACCTTGAATGGCGGTTGCTATACTAACTTTAATTACAATCAATAAACAAAAGACGGAAACCAACAGCCCTCCGGCGATTGGTACTCGCCAACAGCCATCACCGCCATCGGCTTGACGGCGCGCAGCCCTTGTTGCAAACACCAGCGAAACAGACTTCCATACCTCAGCGGCAAGTGAAAAGCTAGCACATCTTCGGAACTGTACGCAGCAGCCCCCAAGAGCAAAACCTGCATATCTGCCTCGGTTTCGGCGACGCTGTGACCCAAAGCAGATATCGCACAAGTATAAGCCACAATCCGACCTTGCTGGTACGCAACTAACGGACAATAATTATTTAGGGCGTATTCAATCTCGGAAGTTCGATCGCACCCACAGACTTTTTCGCACAAAGCCGCGCATTCGCCCACATTCTCGCCAGCCATCGGCCGCACCTCAAACCCATACTGCGGCACGCTGCGAAACTTCCCCTCCATTAACACGAAAGGTTCCTTCACCTCAAAACCCAGAGAAGCGTACAGCGACAGCGAGGCCATGTTGAAAGATTCTTGCACCAAACGGATGCCTACAGCATCCTGTCCCCGTTCCAGCAAGGCTTTCATGATTTGTCGCCCTGCGCCGCGGCCTTGAAAAGCCCGATCGACACTGACGGGCCCGATACCGCGAATCGGGTTGCGTTCATCCATAAAACCGCACCCGACAACCGCACCGTCATTCTCGGCTACAACGCCAAAATACGAGGGATTTTCGAGCCAAAACCGACTAATTTCGGCCGCCAACTCTACCGTCAGAAAATCTGTGTGAGGGAAGCAGTGGCGATCGGAAATATCTTTAAAAGCTTCATAATTAATGCGAGCGCAAACATCGATATCAGAAATCTGCGATCGCCTGATTGCGACATTCATTTTTAATTTAAGGATTAACTATTAATTAGATTTGATATTTGCAGTAGAAGCTGGGCGCTGCCCATTCCTGTCAACTTAACCCTAAAACCCTTGATAAATCTCGCTTTTCTCCGAGGCCAGATCCCCCTCAATCCCCCGGATAGTCGGGGGAGGAAAGAGAATGCTCTTGTCCCCCCTTTTAAGAAGGAGACGAAAGAGAATGCTCATGTCCCCACCGACTATCAGGGGGGCTAGGGGGATCAGTCTTAACTGAGTCCCAAATAAGCAATATTACTTATGTTTTGCTCAGCAATAGATCGATCGCTTAAGGATCGTAGGTCTTCTTACCTGTGAACTTCACCTTGATCGGATTGGGATTGCTGCCAATATTGCGAGGGACACTACCATTAGCAACACGACCTTCGTTCACCTTCTCAGGGAACACGCCATCCTTGGGATGCAGGTACTCAGTAGAACCGTCAGGAAAAACGCGGTAGATTTTGTAGTTCGAGATTTTGAATTTCGCCCGCAGTTGCTGGCCGCCCAAAGCGATACACTGCTCCTTCCGGGGCAGATACAGCAAGTTGTCGCCTTGACGCATAATCGCAGCGCCACCTGTAGGCATTTCAAACACTTGTTCCTTGGGGCTAGTCCAAGTGATAGCATACTTCTCTTCAACTAGCGCCTTGGTCAGCAAGCCGCCGGTGCTGCCGCCGAAGATGGGGGGTTGTCCAGTCAGTTCTTCTGCCATAGATATATCCAAAGGATTTTTACGGCATCCTATCATCGCCACTGTACCCTGTTATCGAAATTGTAAGGAAAGTTAACAGTTTTTGGGCGATCGATCTTTTCTGATAATTAGGAATTAGTAATTAATAATTGATAATTTGTAATTTTTACCAAAGTTATAAAACAGAACTCTCTCTGCACAAATCCCGAAAAAATATCTCAAAAAAATGTAATGCTTCGGGTACTGATCGCGCACTCGAAGCATCGCACATTGCCCAATTCCTCACACGCGATCGCACAAATCTGCCCATATATTACCGAGCAGCACCTAACCCTAAGTCAAGAACCAATTAGGGTCATAGCCGCGCGGAATTTGACTCAAAGCAGTCCAAGTTTCTTGGTTGACAATCCCGTCGGCCTCGATCCCAAAGCTTTTTTGAAATGCGCTAACAGCCCGATCAGTCAAAGTGGCAAATTGACCGTCAATAGAGCCCCGATAGTGCTGGGAAATGGTCAGAACTTCTTGAACAGTAGTGACTGCTTCCCCAGAACTGCCGAATTTAAGTACCGGCATATTCACAGGAGCTTCAGTATAAAGGGCCTGCCAAGTCAGCGGCCCGACAATGCCGTCCGGCGACAAGAAAACCCGATACTGAAACAGTTTCACAGCAAATTCAACTGATGAGTTAAAAATTCCTTTTACAGGCTGCCGGTAAACCCGCAACTTGGTTAACATTTGTTCGAGTTCCAATACCGCTTGACCTTGAGAACCTAATTGCAGTTGTGGCTTAGTAATAGCTTGTTGGGTAGATTTCATCTTGGTTGTAAATGACATATTGATTTTCCTCTAGGTTTGAGTATTCCGATCGCAAAAAAGTTTTTCCGGGCGAAATATGGGCATCCTCAACTTTTCACGAATCAACACTGACGCCCGCCCGTGTCTCAACAGATTCGATCGACTGCAAGCCCTCTCCAGACTTGTGGCCCTTCCGACTTAACGCTCCCAATATCCCGGTAGTGCTCTGCCGCCCAACCCTTTATTTTGCCTAAAAGCCGGGTTTAAGACGCAAGCACGTCCTGAATCTGCTTTGATACTTTCGATCCTAAGGCCCAACACCGCCGGGTCGCATCACCTGTAAAAGCTATCTCGCGGGGTGAGAGGAGGTATAGCACAATACGGTTTACTTAAGATGGTCCTTCGATAGGAACGAAGCAATCTCCGTATCTATTTTTCATAGGTTTTACCCCCAGGGCGGTCTTAAGTAAACGGTATTGGGGTATAGCAGCGGAGGCGAGTTCTGCTTTGAAAACTTCTTAACTTTATTCCAGCCAGCGAACCAATATTTTCTTTAAAAACCGAGTTTTTACGCAAGTTTTTTTGATCTACATTACTAACTGCCTACAAAAATAGTTTATAGCTAAGTAATATCCACAGCTTGTACGCTCAAATGATATTAAAGTCCTCGGTAATGTCCACAATGTGTACCTACAATCATATTGATTGTGCAAGTGTAAAAACCAAGTGTTTCTGTGATTCTTTGTTATATCCAGAAATCTCCCAATCCTGCAATTGCTTTCCCCAACGCCCCGCGAGCAGCTATTTATCTACGCCCTAACTTTTATTATTAAAATTTAATAAAGTCATTTACAATGATGGTGGGATGCTGTATGATTTCATTTAAAGGCTGTAACACTTCCACCATAAAAAAATTAAGAGTTGCAATTTCTAGGTCGCTAGACCTCTTAAAACAAACACCTGCTAAATACGTAAGTAATTTTAAGATTGTGCGATCGTTCGATACATCGCTGCAACCTGCGGCTTTGTAAAGTAGCGATCGCCCGCCATTCATTGGGGTTCCATATGTGCCATTCTCTAATTAATTCGGCATTGATTTATAATCAACTGGGAAAATCTACTATGCTGCCAGCTTCAGGGATTTCTGGTTACAACTTACAAGAGCTGATTCACCAAGGAACTAACACAGTTATTTATCGAGCCATATCGACAGCAGAAAAACAATTAGTCATTCTCAAAGTCTTAAACACCGACTGCCCGACCCTAGAACAGAGCGCCAGTTTAAAACACGAATATCAAATCACAAAACATATCGACTCAGAGTATGTCATCAAAGTCTATCGACTCGAAATCCATCCTTTTTGCTTAGTGTTAGTATTAGAAGATATCGGAGGGGTATCCCTGAAATATTGGATCGAAAACTTAGAACATCAACCAGAATTAGCCGAGCCCGAAACCGACAATCTAGAGGCGAATGCCACGCATTACCAATTATCGATTGCCGATTTTTTAAACATAGCCGTATCCTTGGCAAAAGCTTTAGTATTGCTGCATCAAAATCAAATCATACATAAAGACATTAAACCGGATAATATTATCATAAATCCCCAAACAAAGCAAGTAAAACTTGCTGATTTTAGCATCGCTTCGCGGTTGAGAAAAGAACAAACACACTCAAAAAATTCCGATCGCCTAGAAGGAACCCTGGCATATATGTCCCCCGAACAAACCCGGCGCATGAACCGTTCCATCGACTACCGCAGCGATTTCTACTCTCTCGGCGTCACCTTTTACGAATTACTGACAGGACAATTACCATTTACCAGCAGTGACCCGTTAGAAATGGTACACTGTCACATAGCCAAACCACCAGTTCCCCTGCAACAACTCAACCCACAAATTCCCATAGTTTTGACCCAAATTGTGGCAAAACTCATGGCAAAAAATGCCGAACTTAGATATCAAACTGCCACAGGATTATTAGCAGATTTAGAACGCTGCCAAAATCAAATAAAGAATTCAGGGACAATTTCTAACTTTATTCCCGGACAACTAGATGCCCTGAGTCAGTTGTCAATTCCTCAGAAACTCTACGGACGAAACACAGAAATAGCACAATTATTAGAAGTGTTCGATCGTGTCTGCAAAGGCAGCGGTGAAATTGTCCTAGTCAGTGGCTATTCCGGCATCGGCAAATCTGCATTAGTTCATGAGATTGTCCGTGATATAACGCGGCAACGTGGCTATTTTATATCTGGTAAATGCGACCAGTTTAAGCGGAATGTTCCCTACGCTTGTTTCACTCAAGCTATGGGTAACTTCGTGCAGCAAATTTTGATGGAAAGCCCAACTCAGCTAGTAGCATGGCGACAAAGACTACTCAACGCTTTGCAGAAAAATGCTCGAATTGCGATCGATGCTATCCCGGAGTTACAATTGATTTTGGGCGAACAACCTCCCGTACCCGAACTCGGTGCTATTGAATCTCAAAACCGCTTCAACGGAGTGATGAAGAAGTTTGTCCAAGCAATTGCAACAGCCGAACATCCTTTGGTAATGTTTCTCGATGACTGTCAGTGGATGGATGCTGGAAGCGTTAATTTGTATCAACACAACTGCACCGAAGAAAATCCTTACTTCCTGCTTATTCTTGCTTATCGAAATAGCGAAGTAAGTCCGAGCCATCCCTTTATGTTGGCAAATGAGGCAATGAGGGCCGCAGGAATTGCGATCGCCAATATTCACCTGGAACCCTTGGCAATTTATGAAGTAAATCGATTAGTTTCTGACACTTTAAACTGTTCTCCTAGAAAAGTCGCATCCTTGGCACAATTGCTGCTCGAAAAAACTCAGGGAAATCCTTTCTTTTTAAAGCAGTTATTGAAGTCACTGTCTCAAGAAAATTTTCTGATATTTAATATAGAACTTGCAGAATGGGAATGGGACACCCAAGAAATCAAACAGCAAAATATTTCCGAAAATGTAGTTGATTTAATGGCTCATAAAATTCAATATTTATCTGAACAAAGTCAGACAATTTTACAATTAGCTGCTTGTATAAACAACGAATTTAATCTGGATATATTATCAGTAGTGAGCGAACAATCTTTGACTAAAACAGCACAATATTTGTGGGAAGCGCTAGAATTAGGGTTGATTTTGCCTGTAGATGACGCCTATCTAGTACCACAAGTATTTGAGCAATGGGAATTAGAAAAGTTGGCTCCAATAATTGGCAAAGTGCGCTACAATTTTTTGCACGATCGGGTTCAACAAGCCGCTTATGTGATGATTCCTGAGTCCCAAAAACAATCAGTTCACTGGAAGCTGGGACGTTTGTTGTTGGAGGGGAGCAATGAAGCTGAACGTCAAGAACAGATTTTTGATATTGTTAATCATTTGAACTTTGCTCGCGAATTCATTGCTAATCCTGAAGAACTTTATGAATTAGCACAATTAAATTTACAAGCAGGTAAAACTGCTAAAGCTGCTTCGGCTTTTGAAGATGCGCTTACTTTTTTCCAAGCTGGGTGCGACTGTTTGCCTGTCTCAAGTTGGCAAGATAATTATAGCTTGAGTTTTGCGCTAAATTTAGAGCTGGGTGAAGCAGAATATTTAAATAGTAACAATGATGCAGCTTTAGCAATTTTTGACCGGATTCTGACCAAAACTCATACTTTGTTAGAACAGTGTGCGATCGCAGAATTGCAAATAACTTGTCTGCGGATGAAGAATGACTTATCTGCCGCTTATCAGTTAGGGATTGAAACGTTAAATTCTTTGGGGGTTGAGATTGAACCTTACCCGGATGATGAATTTCTAGCCCGAGAATTAGCAGAGACGAAGAGGATGATCGGGCGATCGATCGATATATTAGCAGATTTACCCGAACTTACCGATCCGCTACAACTGGCCGCTCATCGAATTTTGAAAGAACTTTTCCCGATCGCCTATTTTACCAGTCCCAACGCTCAATATCTCTGCGCGATGAAGTTTGTACAAACGAGCATTCTGTACGGAAATTCACCATTTTCCGCCTTTGGTTACACTTTGTACGCCTTTACTTTGGTCAACAAATATCGCGAAATCAAGGCGGGCTGCGCCGCCGGAGAACTCTCGCTCAATCTCTACGAAGGCTGTGACAATAAAGAGTTAGGTACTTGTATTTTTCATATGTGGGGGGCTTTAACTTTACATTATATGAAATATATCGATGAATGCAAGCCTTTTATGCTCAAAGCTTTCAATAGCGGTTTAGAAACAGGTGCTTATCAATGGTCGGGATATGCTTCGATTAATTATCTATGGGTCTGCTTTTTTGGCAACGAGTCTTTGAGCAAAGCTACAGAAATTGCCGATCAATTTATTCCAGCGCTTTCAAAGGTCGATCGCAATATGCTAGCTTATCACTTGCTGACCAAAAATGCGATCGCCCAACTGACTAGCTCACCAGAAACCTACCCAGAGCCGGAAACCTTCATCGACGAACACCAGCTTTTAGAATTTGCCAAATCCTCAGCCGATCTTACCACTGCTTTTGTCATCTATCTTTACAAGCTCACCCATGCTAATTGGTTTGGCGAAGTCGATCGCGCCTTAGAATATGCTCTCTTCGGCGCGGAATTTTTGAAAGGCGGTGCCGGTCATTTTGTCAACCCGGTTTTTCGGTTCCATCACGCGATCGCCCTAGCTGCTGGTTGCACAAACGCCAATGATACCGAGTACAAACTATACCGAAAACAGCTCACTATTAGTCTGGAGAATTTTCGAGATTTGGCAGAACACTGTCCTGCAAATTATCTGCACAAATATTCATTAATTCAGGCAGAAATCGCGAGGTTGTCAGGAGACAGCCATACAGCAGCACAACATTATGATTGGGCGATCGCCTCCGCCCTCAAAAATGGCTTCGTCCAAAATGCTGCCCTAGCCAATGAATTAGCTGCCAGATTTTACATAACACAAAATCGTGCCAATCTCGCCAAAATTTATCTCAATGATGCCCGTTTTTGCTATGTCGAGTGGGGTGCAACCGCCAAAGTTCATCAACTAGAACAATCTCATCCAGATTGGTTTAACAAAATCAGCGACGATCGGATCGCTATAAATACAACTGCGACTACCGCCACTGATGCCAATATTTTTGATTTGAAAACAGTAATCAAAGCTTCTCAGGCTATTTCTAGCGAAATCGTCTTAGAAAAATTGTTAAAAAAACTGCTGCATATTATTTTAGAAAATGCAGGCGCTCAAACCGGGTGTATTCTTTTGGAACGAGACGGATACTTGTTCGTTGAAGTGTCGGATAGCGACCCGCATAATTATGCAATATTTGAAGAATTCCACCCAGTCAAAAATAACTACAAAGTCCCTCTTTCTATCGTCAATTATGTAGCAAGAACTCAGGAACCTCTGGTACTAATCGATGCAACTAAAGAAACACTTTACCAATTCGATACATACATTCAGCATCAGCAACCGAAGTCAGTTTTGTGCGCGCCAATTGTCTATCAAGGAAAGTCAATCGGTATAGTTTATCTAGAAAATAACTTGGTCGCTGGAGCCTTCACTGACGAAGGTTTGACACTTTTGGAAATGTTGACCGCACAAGCAGCAATTGCTATTGTAAATGCGCGTTCCTACGCTAGCGAACAAGATAAATCCCGCCAGTTAACTGAATCCCTACAAAACTTGCAACAATCTCAAGCCGAACTCGCTCAAAAAGAAGAGGAGTACCGCAGTATTTTTGAAAGTGTAGCAGACGGACTTATCTTAATAGATTTGGAGACTAGAAAATTTGCGGCAGCAAACCCGGTAATGTGCGAAATGTACGGTTATTCTATGGAGGAATTCTTGAGATTAAGTCCTTTAGATCTCCTGCACCCAAAGTGCCTACATTTATTCGATGAGTTTATGACAACCGTTAGCTTGCACCAAGAATTTTATTGTGAAGCTGTCGTGCTGCGAAAAGACGGTACAGAATTCGATATTGAGGTAAGAGCAAAGTTTTTTGAATACAGAGGGAAACCCCACGCTTTGTCAATCATTCGCGATATCAGCCAGCGCAAAGTAGCGGAACAAGCTTTACAAACATCAGAAGCTCAACTGAGAGAGAAAGCTGAAAATTTAGAAGCCATATTGATCGAACTGCAACAAACTCAAGCACAATTAGTTCAAACTGAAAAAATCTCTCAACTCGGACAACTGGTAGCTGGAGTAGCCCACGAAGTGAACAATCCTATTGGCTTTATTTCTGGGAACTTGCACCACGTTCAAGAATATATTGGTGATTTAATTAACTTGGTGAATATTTATCAAGAAAACTTTCCAGAACCGGGAGCAGAAATTGAACAGGAAATTGCATCGATCGATCTACAATATCTATTAGCCGACTTGCCCAAAACTACGGCGTCCATGAAGATGGGAATCGATCGCATCCGCGACATTATGCAATCTCTGCGGAACTATTCTCGTAGCGACAGTCAGGAAAAAAGAGCAGTTGACATCCACGAAGGCATTGAAACTACTTTAATGATTTTATCTCACCGCCTCAAGGCTAAGCACAACAGACCGGCAATTAAAATCATTAAACATTACGGTGAGTTGCCAACATTAAAATGCCATCCCGGGCAAATAAATCAAGTATTTATGAATTTGATTGCTAATGCGATCGATGCTGTGGAAGAATTTAACGCGGGCAAAACCTACGCAGAAATTGAACAAAATCCCAATATAATTATGATTTCTACCGTGGGTGTTTGCCAGCAAAAACTGGAAATCATCGATACAATTGTGATTCAGATTGCTGACAATGGAATGGGAATGCCGGAATCTGTCAGAGAAAAAATGTTTGCGCCATTTTTTACAACTAAAGCAGAAGGTAAAGGTACGGGATTGGGACTGTCTATTTGCCATCAGATAGTCACTGAAATACATGGGGGAACTTTGGAATGTTTGTCTTCGGTAGGAGGCGGAACAGAGTTTGTGATTGGTCTTCCGATTTAGGGGAGTTATTGGGCATGGGGCATGGGGCATGGGGCATGGGGCATGGGGCATTGGTTATTGGTTATTGGTTATTGGTTATTGGTTATTGGTTATTGGTTATTGGTTATTGGTTATTGGTTATTGGTTATTGGTTATTGGTTATTGGTTAGTCATTCGTCATTCGTCATTCGTCATTCGTCATGGGATCAGACGGCGGTTGAAACCGCGTCTACACAAACGAAACCTGCCTCCGCAGGTTGAACATCGGACGGCGGTTGAAACCGCCCGGTCTTCTAAACAATTGGAATGGTAAAGTGAAATTCACTTCCTCGGTCTTTTCCTGGGGAATCTACCCAAATTTTACCGCCCCAGCCGGCAACAATTTGTTTGCAAATTGCTAATCCCAAACCGGTGCCGCCGGCGCTGCGCCGCAATGCTCCTTCTTCTTGATAAAATCGATCGAACACTACTTTCAAACTATTCGCCTCTATTCCCCGCCCTGTATCGGCTACGAGCACTTCCACCATGCGAGAACCGTTGCATTTTGCGCGCACTGTGACGCTTCCCTGGGGTGTGGTGAATTTGCAGGCGTTGTCTAGGAGTTTGGATAGCACCTCCACTAACCATTCGCCGTCTGCTTGCACTAAGGGCAATTCTGCGGAGACTTCGGCGATAATTTCGGGTAACTGTCGATCGACTCCGCCGCGCGATCGCACGCTGCTGAGGGCCAAGTCAACGCATTCTTGCAGCGTCAGCGATTCTACATTCCATTTAACTCGCCCGCTTTCTAAGTGAGAAAGTGTTAAGAAATCCTGGACGAGTTTCCGCATTCGATCGGCATCTCCGAGGGCTGTTTCTAACATGATTTGCCGCAATTCTTGGGGCATATCTGGCTCGGAGTTCAAACTTTCTAGACACACTTGAATGGTAGAAAGTGGGGTGCGGAGTTCGTGGCCTGTGATGGCAATTAGATTGCTGCGAGTGCGGTCTAATGCTTCTAATTGTTGGTTGAGTTCTTCTAAGTGAGCGTAGGTTTCGGCTTGAATTAAGGCTGCTCCGAGTTGGGTGGCGATCGCCTCTACGAGAGCAATTTCGTCTTCTTCCCAAGGCGAAGTCGATCGGCATTGGTGCATTTCCACCATGCCCAAAACCCGCCCTTGATAAAGCACCGGCACTATTAACCAAGAGACAATCTGCCAATTTTTGACAATTTCGCCCAGGGATTTTGTATTGACAATCTGCGGGTGTTGTGCTGTCTCTTGGATGTAAACTCGCTCTTGTCGCGCTACCGCGTCCCGAAATATGGGATTTTCCTGCAACGGCCAAGTCTCGTTTAGCACAGAAGTAGCGCCGGCACGCAAAAATTCGCGATCGATTTTGACCGCCGCATCTGCTGCTTTGCACCGATAAATCAAACAGCGGCTTGCTGACAGGGCTGTTCCCAGTTCAGAGACTGCGACTTCGACGATTTCTTGCGGGTTGAGAGACTGCCGCATTGCCGTTGTAATTAAGTTGATCAGGCGTTCTTTGCGTTCTTGGGCGGCGATCGCGCTGTATGCTTTCAGAAGTTTGTGCTGACCTGATTGCAAGTAGGTGACTAAGCGTTCGGCAAAAGCGTCGCTCAATTTGGGATTGGGAATTCTTGAGTTTTTTGACGCACTTTTCGCTGGTTTTGCCGCTTTGTCTGCGGCGGATTTCCGCGTTTTTTTGGGTTTTTTGCCCAGATTGTAAGTTGTGCGCGCTCGATCGATCTTTTCGGCCAATTCCGGGCGATATTTGACAATTTTATCGAGCAACAATTCGGCAGCTTTGCAGCTTACCTCTCTGTCGAATGTCCAAATTCCTTCAAATCGGCGAGCTTGATCCATCAACAGCGGGCTGCGCTCGTCTTGGTTGTCGATCGGCACAATTTTTTCTTGACAAATCAGACAAGTTGAGTAATGTTGCCCAACCACCACTAAGTGCCACTCTTTACTTAAGGCATCTTCCGCTGCAAACGCCACATTTTCGTGACATTCCGAGGAATTTTTAAACTCAGTTTCCGGTGCAGCCAGCACGTATACCTGAGAGGATCGATCGGCAATGCGCCGGTAGCGGTGAGCTTCTTGGCGGTAGAAGCGCTCTCGCTGAAAGCTGGCAATCACTAGGGGTTCGTCGTCGGAACCCGCCAAAACCAAGTCTTCCATCGCGTGAGACAGCGCTGTCATGGAAGATTTGAAATAAATTTGTGCCCGGAGTTGGGGCAAAGCTTGCAGAAGTTCTGCCAGTAGCGAAATTGGGACGATCATCTAGCCTTAAACGTGCATTTTTGCCGATGACAAAACAGGAGCGATCGACAGTCAGTTGAGATCGATCCCTTTTAAGTATCTCTCAAAACTAACTACAAATTGGCCGTTAGCGAGAAACTAACGGCCAATTATTTTTTTAGGGCGATCGCCCGTAAGTATAAATGCTGGGAACGCGATCGAATCAGGCTAGCTCGCCGCCTTCGTCACTGCCGCCGGGAGATGATTTGTAAAGAGCATCTAATTGTTCGCGCGCGTCTTGGACAGTCAGCGAACGCATCACTAATAGCGGTTCGTTAACAATATTTCCGTATTCGTCTAACAGTTCTGGATGGGGCACGGCTTGAGAGCGAGGATAGGATGCGTAGCGATTATTTGCCCTGAATTGTTGGGGGCGCTGGGACTCCATACCTACGGTGACTAGACTGCGGATTAAGTTACTGACGGCCAAAAAGGCAAGAACGGTGAAAGCTAAAATATAAAGCAGGTGTAACATTATTTTCTCCTCCGGGCTCTGATAGCCACACAGCAATTTACAAAAGTGTTTCAGCAAGTATTGACACTCCCGGGCGTAAACGCGGGGATTCTTGGTTCACTGACATACCTTTAAACTATTCATCCCTTCGGCAATATTTAAACCAAAAACCCGTCCAATTGAACGAAGCTTCGAGCCTAATTTGAATAGTCCCAGAGGGCTTGTCTCCCCAAGCGTTAAGGGATTATTCCCTTTGTTTCCGTATGCCCTACGGTACATCTAACTACTAAGATTTTGAGTTTTCTGGTATGGGTGCACGATGGCTACCCTAGCTATGTTTTTGTGGTTTTCGCCACCCACGAGACATTATTGTTTCCTAGCCAGTCGTTTTGGGTTTGGTTATCCATTTGTGCTAGCGGTTATTCTACCTGTATCTATTTGTAGTATAGGGTACTATTTGGGAAACTTTTAGAACTTTTTGGAAATAAAAACTTCCTAAAACGACGGGGTTTTAAACCCTATTTTCTGATAACTTATTAACTGGAAATCTGTTTGAGCTTGTCAAGTGGACGCGACATTTCCCAAGGTTGGGAATTTGACTGCGGGTTGAACTTGAACTTGCCTTTTTATTTTCCAGGGCGAGCTGACTGCTCTTTCCGAAAGCGCGCCGATACTTGCCAGCATTCGGCGAGCAGTCTATGCCACGGCATGAGTGCTGCGGTTTCAATTGCAACTTGCCCTCCGGTTGCTTGAAATAGAGCTTTAGCCGCGCCTACTTCTTGCTGAGCCTGTTTGACTCGCGCCAGCAAGTCGGATTGATCGTCGCCGCTCAGAAAATGAATTTCCTCAGTTTCTAAGAGAGTAGCCGATCGCTCGAACCAGTATTTAAAATCCTCTAACAGCGGTTCCAGTAGGGATTTGAGCAATTCTGATTCTGGCAAATTGGAGTTAAGCATTGATTAAAATTGGGTTATTTATCTATTCTAACCTTAAATGTACTTTACAAACTGTAACATTTTTTTTAACAAAAATTCAATAATTTCACAAAAATTAGCAGGTGAGTCAGTCCTGGACGCAACTGTCACATTAAAGGTATAAGGTACGTAGTTGCGCTTGGGCGCTCTTTCATATATCAAAGAAAGAGCGCCCAAGCGCAACTACGTACCTAAAAATTAAATTATTGTAGGGTGCGTCAGCGGGCTGAATGTAACTACCCCAGACTAAAGACTTTGCCCCGCTGACGCACCCTACGGTTAGTTAGCACTCCTGTAACAGTTCCCCAGCCGGAAGTCGGCGCTTGCTGTCCCAACCTGAGTAATATAGAAGCAAGTGCAACTAAATTAATTGATAATTCAGCCGATGTCTAGCTCAGAATCCATGAACGCTCCAGAAGAGTCCGTTAAGATAGAGTTGCTCCGCACGAGTGAGTCGGAACAACTAAAAAAAATTCGCCACACCACATCCCACGTTATGGCGATGGCGGTACAGAAATTATTTCCCAAGGCCCAAGTCACAATCGGCCCTTGGATTGAAAATGGTTTTTATTACGATTTTGATTGTCCAGAACCTTTTACCGAAAAGGATCTCAAGGCAATCAAAAAAGAAATGATCAAAATCATTAACCGCAAATTGCCTGTAATTCGGGAAGAAGTCAGCCGCGAGGAAGCGGAACGGCGCATCAAGGAGATCGACGAACCTTACAAATTAGAAATTTTGGCAGGTTTGATCGAACCGATTACTCTTTACCATTTGGGTGACGAATGGTGGGATTTGTGCGCTGGGCCCCATTTGGATAATACCAGTGAAATCAATGGCAGGGCGATCGAGCTCGAAAGCCTAGCAGGAGCATATTGGCGCGGCGACGAAACCAAAGCTCAATTGCAGCGAATTTACGGCACAGCTTGGGAAACTCCCGAACAATTGGAAGCCTACAAACACCGCAAAGCAGAAGCCCTAAGGCGAGATCACCGCAAACTCGGCAAAGAATTAGGCTTGTTTATTTTTGCCGATCCAGTCGGCCCAGGCTTGCCTTTGTGGACGCCCAAAGGCACTATTTTGAGAAGTATTTTAGAAGACTTCTTGAAACAAGAACAAATCAAACGTGGCTATCTACAAGTTGTGACTCCCCACATCGCCAGAGTCGATTTATTCAAAATCTCTGGACATTGGCAGAAATACAAAGAAGATATGTTTCCGCTGATGGCAGAAAATGCAGAAGCGGCGGCAAACGAACAGGGTTTTGTAATGAAACCCATGAATTGCCCTTTCCACATTCAAATTTACAAAAGCGAACTGCGTTCCTATCGGGAATTGCCGATGCGTTTAGCAGAATTCGGCACAGTTTACCGCTACGAACAATCGGGAGAATTGGGCGGTTTAACCAGAGTGCGCGGCTTTACGGTGGATGATTCCCACTTGTTTGTCACGCCGGAACAGTTGGATGCTGAATTCTTGAGTGTGGTCGATTTAATTCTGTCAGTATTCAAGAGTCTGCAACTGAAAAACTTTAAGGCGCGTTTGAGTTTCCGCGATCCAGAAAATTTAGATAAATACATCGGTTCCGATGAAGCTTGGGAAAAAGCGCAAGGTGCCATCCGCCGCGCGGTGGAAACTTTGGGAATGAATTATTTTGAGGGAATTGGGGAGGCGGCTTTTTACGGGCCGAAACTCGATTTTATTTTCCAAGATGTGTTGGATAGAGAATGGCAATTAGGAACTGTTCAGGTAGATTACAATTTGCCAGAACGTTTTGATTTGCAATACGTTGCTGAAGACGGCACTCGCCAGCGTCCGGTGATGATTCACCGCGCTCCTTTTGGTTCTTTGGAGCGTTTGATCGGGATTTTGATCGAACAGTATGCGGGGGATTTTCCGATATGGTTAGCGCCGATTCAGGTGCGGTTGTTGCCTGTCAGCGAGGAGTTTTTGCCGTTTGCTAAGGAAGTGGAGGCGAAGATGAAGGCGCTGAATATTCGCGCGGAAGTTGAGAGTAGCGAACGTTTGGGTAAGTTGATTCGCAATGCTGAGAAGGATAAAATTCCGGTGATGTGTGTTGTGGGTGCTAAGGAGGTTGAGGCGAATAGTTTGAATATTCGGACTCGTGCTTCTGGGGAGTTGGGGGCGATTTCGGTTGATGAGGCGATCGCAAGGTTGCAGTCTGCTATTAGTAATTACGGGGATTTTTAGGGGAGTTTAACCGCAGAGGTCGGCGGATTAACGCAGATTAACGCAGATGATAGCTTGATATTGTCTGCGTTTTTATAATTCATTAGCTAAAATAGTAGAATTAGGTAAGTTAACAGGAGTTAAATCAATGGCTAATCCATTTCCGGGGATGAATCCTTATTTAGAAAGTCCTGGCTTTTGGAGTTCTGTTCATAATAGGTTGATAGTGGCAATAGCCGATTGGTTAACTCCGCAACTACTGCCTAAATATTTAGTAGATATCGAACAAAGAATTTATCAAATCAGTGGCGAAGATGCTTTACTAATTGGCATTCCCGATGTCACAATACAGCAGACACCGACTCGAAGAACCGAGAGTGATTCTAATGTTGCTGTCGCCGCTCCACCCGCCAAATCTTTGAAGGTAACAATACCTTTACCGCTGGAATTAAAAGAAACTTATTTACAGGTAGTCGAAATAGAAACTAAACAGGTAGTCACGGTAATTGAAGTGCTGTCACCCGCCAACAAACGTCCTGGTAAAGGGCGCGAAATGTACGAAAAAAAGCGAGAAAAGGTGTTTGGTAGTTGCAGTCATCTGGTAGAGATTGACTTGCTGCGAAGTTACCAACCTCTACCAGTTTTTGGCAATGAGATTGAGGCAAGTTATCGAATTTTGGTGAGTCGGGCAAATCAAAAGCCTTTGGGGGATTTGTATCTTTTCAATTTACCCGATACAATTCCTTGTTTTCCGTTGCCTTTGCGTGCAGGTGATGTTGAGCCGATCGTAGATTTGCAGGCGTTGTTGAATATAGTGTACGATCGCGCCGCCTATGATTTTAGAATCGATTATACCGCCGAACCCGTGCCGCCGCTTGCCGAACCGGATGCTGTTTGGGCTGATGCTTGGTTGCGGGAGATGGGAGTGAGAGGTTGATAACAGTGGTAGTTCGCATTAAAATCAAAGAAACCGGGTTTTTGGCAGTTTCTGGATGGTGTATCGATATTCAAAGGAAAAACCCGGTTTCTAGCCACCCCTGCATAAGTCCTAAGTAAGTCAATCAACAGGAGTTAAATCAATGCCTAATACATTTCCAGGGATGAATCCTTATTTAGAAAGCCCTGACTTTTGGTCAGAAGTACATAATAGGCTGATCGTAGCGATCGCAGATGTTTTAGTTCCCCAACTGGTGCCGAGGTATCGAGTGGCTATTGAAAAGCGAATTTATGAAATTAAGGGAGAACAATCGCTGTTAGTTGGGATTCCTGATGTTTCGATCCAGCACAATCCGATTCCTAGAAATTCAAGTACATCTAATGTAGCTGTCGCCACACGAACTACTGAACCTTTGAAAGTAAGATTAGCGATGTATGAGGAGGTGAAACAAGGATATTTGGAGGTGATAGATATGGCGACCAAGGAAGTTGTGACAGTAATTGAGGTGCTTTTACACGCTAATAAACCATCTGGAAAAGGGCGTGAAATGTATGAGAAAAAGCGGGATAAGGTGTTGGGAAGTCGGACTAATTTTGTGGAGATTGACTTGTTGCGGGGTTGGGAACCTCTCCCGGTTTTTGACAATGACAATGCAGCGAGTTATAGAATTTTGGTGAGTCGGAGCAATGAAAGACCGATCGCCGATTTATACTTATTTAATCTACCAGATGCGATCCCTTGTTTTCCGTTGCCTTTGCGCGCAGGCGATGTGGAACCAATGGTAGATTTACAGGCGCTGTTGAATACAGTGTACGATCGCGCCGCCTATGACATTACCCTCGATTATACGGCCCAGTTAGTCCCTGCACTTTCAGAATCCGATGCTGTTTGGGCCGATTCTCTGCTGCGCGAAACCAGCCTCCTGCCATCCGAAAGCTAAAAAAATCTACACAAAACGTTACAAATTTGTTAACATCGTGGCGAGTCTGTCCTCCGCAGCCTCTGGTGTTAACCTTCTAAAATAACCGCTATGACTCAACCTCCCTCGCCAACAACCTCCGAAGAATCCGCCCCCGAAACCCCGATCGCCCCGACAAACAATGCACCTCCACCGAGTTATGTCAAGCTAGCCATGCGGAATATGGTTCGCAAGCGGGCGACTTCTCTGTTTCATTTTGCTTTGACGGCGGCTGGACTTTTGGGTATACTCGTCGGTTTGGCTTTTCTCGATCGCTATTTCAACTCTTAGAATACCGATTGAAACCGCGTCGATACAGACACTCACGCACTCTAAGAGCGGGTTAAATACCGGGGGGTTCGATCCGATCGTGCGATCGACCCATTGCAATCTTGAACAGATTATTGTAATCTTCCTGCTAAAAGCAAAAAGTCGATTAGCCCGCCCAATTTTCACTTATCAAAAAATTCAATACATCCCTTGACAAAAGAACCAAAAAATGATAATTGAGGTGAACGTCGAAGACTGTTATGGGTTCGCCGACGCTGACAACCTCCCGGAGAATCAACCCAGCGGGGAGATTGCCGCCCAAACCTGGGAAAATTGGTTTAGCGTTTGGCTAGAAAACCAGCAAGCAGATGTGCCAGAAGCCCCCGGCTACGAAGTCAGTCTGCGTTTAACCGCCGATGCCGATATCCAAGCCCTCAACGCCCAGTACCGTCAACAAGATCGATCGACCGATGTACTAGCTTTCGCCGCATTAGAGGTAGACTGTCCTCAAAGAGAGGAAATGCAGTCATCCGAACCCCTATACTTGGGTGATATCATCATCTCGATCGACACAGCGAAGCGACAAGCCCAGCAGCAAGGACATTCCCTAAAGACTGAACTAGCTTGGCTCGCATCCCACGGTTTTTTGCATCTTTTGGGCTGGGATCACCCGGATGAGGAAAGTCTGACTCAAATGCTCGATCGACAAGAAACACTGCTGCGCGCGATCGGACTTGAGATCCAAACAGCATAACTGACGTTGATGGTGACTTAACCAATCATGTCAACCCAAACATAACTTTCTGAAATCATACCAAAACTTTAGTAAAAACTTAGGAAAGTTAACTAGACTTGATGAAGGAAATTTTCAAAGTCTAGCTTTCGTTAATCTCTGTAACTTAAAGTTGGTTGTTTATGCCACTAGATCAACCGTCAATTTCATCAAACATCCCACCGTTTGCGATCGTGCCTCCAGATTCTGCCATGCCTACAGTCCACGAGCCGAAAAAAGCCTTGAAATACAAGCGAGAGCTTTCCTGGAAAATCGCATCTAGTTTAGCTACGAGTTTTCGGTATGCTTGGGGTGGGCTAACCTATGCTTTTGAAACTCAGCGCAATTTTCGGATTCACACTGTTATAGGAACTTTGGCGATCGGACTCGGACTATTTTTGCACCTCAAACCTGTAGAAATATCAGTGATCGGCGTCACAATTGGTATAGTTTTAGCAATGGAATTGTTGAACACGGCGATCGAATCAGTGGTAGACTTAACCGTCGGGCAATCTTACCACGAACTCGCCAAAATTGCCAAAGACTGCGCTGCCGGAGCCGTTCTGGTATCCGCAATGGCTGCGGCCATTGTCGCTGCTGCACTGCTGCTTCCTCCGTTATGGGTAGTTGTTCAAATTGCGATCGTCCGTTAGTAAACTTGATTGGGCAAGCTAAATTTTAGGTTTTAGATGACCAACTTGAGATTTTTGGTTTTATTCCTACATATTGGAGCTATTTTAATCTTGGGCATCTATCTAAAATATTCCAACTCTTGCATTCAGGCAGCGAGTCAATCTAAAATCTAAAATCTAAAACCTAAAATCCAATTTAACCCGTGATTATAGTCATCGATAACTACGACAGTTTTACATACAATTTGGTACAGTATCTAGGAGAACTCGGTGCTGAGTTGCCCGTAGCAAAAGAAGTCCAAGTCTACCGCAACGATCAAATTTATTTAGAAGATATTCGCCGATTGCAACCCGCAGCAGTAGTAATTTCTCCAGGCCCAGGGCGGCCGGAAGATGCGGGGATTTCTCTGAAATTGATCGAAGAATTGGGGCCGACTCTACCAATTTTAGGCGTGTGTCTCGGACATCAAAGTATTGGTCAAGTATTCGGTGGCAAAATTGTTTCCGCACCGATATTGATGCACGGCAAAACTTCTCAGGTAGAACACGCAGGAGTCGGAGTTTTTGTAGGTGTAGAATCGCCGATGATTGCAACTCGCTATCACAGTTTGGTAATTGAAAAAGAGAGTTGTCCAGAAGTTTTGGAAGTTACGGCTTGGGTGGAAGATGGCACGATTATGGGCGTGCGTCATCGGGAATATCCACACATTGAAGGCGTACAGTTTCATCCGGAAAGTATTTTGACTACTTCGGGAAAGCAATTATTGCGGAATTTTTTGGAACGGCTTTAAGAAGAAGGAAGAAGGAAGAAGGAAGAAGGAAGAAGGAAGAAGGGAGAAAGACATACATACACACTCAGCTTGAATGCGAGCCGTATTTTACGTTTAATCAAGTGGATTTGCTTATGTTGAGAGTTGAGTTTTTCTGGATTTGTAGAGTAGGCAATGGGAACCTTACGGGAAAACTCGATCGCACATTTCGCACCTGGCGGCATTTTGTGATATAACAACAAACGACCAACACCCGATAACCGCAACCAAAAAGATGAAACGGCGACAATTAATAAGTTACGCACAGACGGGTTTGCTAGCGGCTTTCTTCACTGGTTTGCCATCTGGATGGGAAAGCTATCAAGCTCAAACTGCTGGTTCTTTGTCGGTTCAGTGGTTAGGGCACACTTGCTTCTTGTTTGCCGGTGGCGGTGCGAGGGTGCTGGTGAATCCTTTTCGCCCCCTGGGCTGTACGGCAGGCTATCGTTCTCCTAAAGTCCCCACAGATTTGATTCTGATTAGCAGCAGATTGCTTGATGAAGGGGCGGTAGACGGATTTTCGGGCAATCCCGGCCTTTTGTACGAACCGGGCACTTATAGGTCTAACGGGCTCAGGATTCAAGGGATTCGGACGCAGAAAGACCGTGAAGGAGGAAGGCGGTTTGGGGTGAATGTGGCTTGGCTCTGGCAGCAAGCCGGTGTTAAGATTTTACACTTGGGCGGAGTCGCTGGCCCGATCGGCATTGAAGAACAAATCTTAATCGGGCGGCCGGATATTTTGCTAATTCCCGTGGGCGGAGGGCCGAAAGCTTACACTCCGGCGGAAGCGAAGCAAACTGTGCAACTGCTCAAACCGAAAATGGTGATTCCCACACACTTCAAAACCCAAGCCGCCGATGCTGCTGCGTGCGATTTACTATCGCTAGATGAATTCTTGGGCCTAATGGATGGTACATCGATACGCCGATCGAATAACGACACGATTTCGGTCAAATCTGCTGACTTACCGCAAACAGGTTCGGTGATTGAGGTTTTGAGTTACAGATTTAGCGGTTGAGCTTCTTTTTACCTGAGCTTGCGCTATAGTAAGGGAGTTTTAGTCGATCGACAATCCCAGCTCATTTTATCTCTACCGAGTGCCTTTGGCAACCTTACCTTTTGCGGAAATTTGGCTAACATAACAATTCACGTTCACCGTTTTATTGTCATAAGGAAAAGCAAGCACAATGAAAAATCAAAATTTACCTAGCTGGATGAAACAACTCACAGGTTTCGCAGGAGTAATCGGCGCTAGTGCGTTGATTGGTTTCCCCGCTTGGGCTCACATCAACTCCAGCACAACTGTTAGCAATACAACACCAACTCAACAAGTTGCAGGAAATGTGAAAATTGCTGCTTCACCAGCACCAACAGCCTCACCGAAATCAACCACTTCACCAGCACCAACAGCCGCTACTAAGGATATTGTCGCTATTGCATCTGGCGACGCTCAATTTAAGACATTGACTAAAGCCTTGACAGCCGCAGATTTAGTTAAAACCCTCCAAGGAAAAGGCCCTTTCACTGTTTTTGCACCGACAGACGCGGCATTTGCTGCTGTGCCAAAAGCAACTTTGGATGATTTGCTCAAACCAGCAAATAAAGCCAAACTTGTTAAGGTTTTGACTTACCACGTTGTTTCTGGTTCAGTTTTATCTACCAGCCTCAAATCCGGCGATGTTAAAAGTGTGGAAGGCGGCTCGCTGAAGGTGGTAGTTGCCGCAGGCAAAGTTACTGTTAGCGGCGCTAATGTTGTGAAAGCTGACATCAAAGCTAGCAACGGCGTTATTCACGTAATTGACAAAGTTTTGATCCCTGCTGATGCGAAGTAGGACGAGCATTTTGGGTCTCAAATGATTTCAAATTAGGTACGTTGTTGGGCTTAAGCCCTCTTTGATCTACAGGTATAAAGGAGGCTCAACCCCAACAACGTACCTTTATTTATTAATATCACAGTAATCCAAACGTATTGGGATAGATTACAATAGTGTCGGCAACATGAGAGTAAAAGTTGACCCCTTGCCTAACTCGCTATTAACAGTAATTTCTCCCCCCAGCATCTCAGAGTATTTCTGCGCTATAGCCAAACCCAAACCCGTACCTCCGTACTTGCGGGTAGTCGAAGCATCAGCTTGCGTAAAAGGTTGAAATAACTTTTCTAGCTGTTCCGGAGTCATCCCAATTCCCGTATCAGTACAATTAAAAATTAACTCTTCAACATCCCAACTATTCTCGTCATTTTGATTTTTTTTAACGCTGAGTGTAACAATCCCTTGCTGAGTAAACTTCGCTGCATTGCTGAGCAAATTAAATAAAATTTGAGTTAACTTAGTTTTATCGGAATGCAATTGGCCAATATTAGGATCGCATTCAACATTCAGGCGATTGTTGTTTCGGAAAAATAACGGCTCAACAGTTTTTACTACATCTTTAATTGTCTCGAATACGTCAAAAGTTTCTAATTCAAGTTCCCCGTGACCTGCTTCAATCTTCGACAAATCCAGAATATCATTAATCAATCCGAGTAAATGGTTGCCTGCATTGTGAATTCTTTCCAAATCCGACACAAAGTCTTCTTCGCCAATATCTAAAGCATCTTCTTGCAGAATCTCGCTGTAACCGATAATCGCATTCAGAGGAGTTCGCAGTTCGTGGCTCATGTTAGCCAAAAACTGACTTTTCGCGAAATTAGCTGCTTCTGCTGCTTCCTTGGCTTTGTAAAGTTCTGCCTCGGCTTGCAAGCGGTCGGTTACGTCGTGAGCCAGCACTAATTCAGCATTTCTGCTGTCAAATATCAGGGTATAAGAAGTAATTTCTACATCAATAATTGTGCCGTTTTTTGTCTGGTGCTGCCACACACCCCCAAAATCAATTCCGGCATCTACTTGGGATATATCTTCTAGCAATCTGGACAGTTCTTGGCGCGGACGAATATCCGCAACGGTCATGTTGAGAAATTCGTGGCGAGTGTACCCGTAGTGCTCTACAGCAGCGTGATTGACGGCTATAAATTCCAGAGTTTCTAAGTCGTAAACCCACATCGGATGGGGGTTGTTTTTAAACAAAAGTCTGTAGCGTTCTTCCGAGGCTCGGAGTTCGGCTTCGGCTTGCTTGCGCTCGGTAATGTCGCGGATAACAGTGCAAATAATCTCGCGGCCGCCGTAGGAAATCAGGCTGGCGCTTACTTCCACATCCACGCAGGAACCGTCTCGGCGGCGGTAGAGAACTTCGCCAATTCTGAGTTGTTTCTCTCTTAGCAGGAACAGGATATTTCGGTCAACTAGGTCTTTGGAATAGGCGACGATATCGTAAACACTCAGTTGCGAAATTGCATCAAGACTGTAATCGAGCAAGTTTCTAAAGGCTGTATTGGCTTCTAAAATGCGTTTGGTTTGAGCGTCCCACAGGAAAATGCAGTCTGTAGCTTGCTCGACTACGGCTTGGTAGCGGGCTTTTTCCTCAAGTTGTTCGCTTTCGGCGATCGCGATCGTCCCGAGCATTCCATTGATAGTATGGGCAAGGTCGGCCAACTCGTCTGCGCCCGTGACCGGCAGTCGCACCGAGAGGTCTTGGCTGCTGCTGACGCGGTTAACTGCTTTCGCCAAACTGCTCAACCGAGACAGCACCAAACGCTCAATCAGCAGCAGAGTGCAGCCGATAAATCCTATTCCCGCTAACCCTACAGACACCAGCAGGTACATTAAACTGGTTTGACCTTGGCGGTAGATTTCTCTGGGCATATCCACCCGTAGAAGTAGCGCCGGTCGATCGTAAATATCCCGGATCAAAGCATAACCTGCCATCAAATCTTCGCTGACAGGACGCACAAAAATCGGTTTTTTTCCCGACAGTTTGTGTCGCGCTTTCAGAAAGTCAGCCGGTAAATGAGCTTCATTAACGCTGTGTACAATCAGCGGCAACCGAGTAATTTTAGAAAGCTTCTCAATGCCCGCAGCATCGAAATTGCGCCCGAATACCAGCGTGCCCCGAATCGGGCCGGTGCTTTTTGTAGTGAGAATTGGCCGGGAAGTAATCAGTATCGGCCCTGAGGGCAGCAGCAGGACACCAGCGAGGCTGCTTTTGGCGTTGGGGTGCTGCAACAGCGGGTCGTTGAGAGAAATATGCTCTTTTAATGCTTCTGGAACAGGCGTTAGTTTCATCTTGTCGCTGTCTAAACCCGTACCGTAAACTATTTTGCCAGAAGTATTGACAAATATGGCTAGATGAACTCTCAAATTATTCAGCCCTTCTGGAACTAAATTCGAGGCAATGAATTCTGAGTTGCGGTTTTGGATAAAAGTGTAGGTGTCATCCCACGCAGACCAGTCAGCAAAGCGCGAGTTGAAGTCGTCTGCGGTTTGCCCGAACACGCTGAGCACTCCCTTGACAACCTGTGTGGCTTCTTGTTCCTCTGCTTTGACAAGGCTGCCCAAAAGGATGCTGGAGGAGGCTGCATAGAGAATGCCAGTCAGTCCAGCGATGGTAATGCCAACTATTGATAGTGTTTTCCGACGCAGTTTCATCTTGCCGAGTGTGTGATGTCCGTCTGAAATTCTCAACTCAGGAGCAATTTTACTGCTGTTTCCTGAATCCTGGCTGCTGGCGCTGCACCAGTCTCCCGAGAGGGAGTATTGTAGGGTGCCCCGTAGCCTCACATTTTCTCGGATATTTCCAGTTTCTTGTGTGACGCACTCTACTGCTGCCTTGTTAAGGAGTATACAACTAACATCCGCTAACTTCAGGCATGGGGATGAGACCTGGGTTTTTGTTAAACAAGATTTTCGCCAAACGGGAAAAGCCTCTTAGAAATTAGGTTGGGTTGAGGCACTCGTACCGAACAAATAGGTTTTAGCTTCGCTTTACCAAAAACTTGGGTTTAAAGCCCCGTCCTTCTAGGACGGCTTTGTGTTAGATTTTTAACGTAGCGAGTTCCTACGTAAGATGTTCGTTCTAGAATTCAAGGCGATCGGCAAATTAAATCAGTACGCAGCAATAGACGAAGCAGTCAGAACTGCTCAATTCGTTCGGAATAAGTGCATCCGTTTTTGGATCGACAACCGAGGAGTAGGGCAAAAAGACTTGTACCGTCACAGCACTGCGCTCAGAGAAGAGTTTGCTTTTGTCAAAGACTTGAATTCTAGTGCTTGCCAAGCCTCTGTGGAAAGGGCTTATTCTGCCATTGCTCGGTTCTACGACAACTGCAAGAAAGCTGTTCCCGGAAAGAAAGGTTATCCGACTTTCAAGAAAAACAGTCGCTCAGTTGAGTATAAAGTCAGCGGCTGGAAACTCTCAGAAACTCGGAAGCAAATC
>NZ_JAEQDD010000095.1:0-26991 GCF_020737885.1 Microcoleus sp. PH2017_34_RAT_O_A
TTGGGGCGACTCGATACAGAAAAAACTTATCTTTAACCAAGCTTGAATATATTGATCGCTCCTGCTCTTGGTTGGCAATCAATTATTCAGCAAGCCCTATGCTAATTGAGCTGAATCGATCGGCTTAGCGACATGAATCTGAAAACCCGCAGCGATCGCCGATCGACGATCGTCATCTTTAGCATAGGCCGTGATCGCCGCAGCAGGAATTTCTCCCCCTTCCTCCACACTCAGTGTCCGAATCTGCCGCATCAGCGAATAACCGTCTTGTTCTGGCATTCCAATATCAGAAAGAAGTAGATCGTATCGATCGGGATTTGCTCTCAACATTGAGATCGCCTCAGTTGCTGATGCCGCTGCGCTAGTTTCAACTCCATACTCATCCAGCATGGTTGTGAATAACTGACGCAGAGATGCTTCGTCATCCACCAGCAGCACTCGTACACCAGCCAAGGATGATGGAATCTGTGGGATTGCCGCTACAGGCTGGCTAGCAACATCTACTGCTTCTACAACACAAAGCGCCGAACTTTTTTGCGTATCTGCTAGCAGCGGCAACCTGAGGGTAAACATTGCCCCTTGTTCCTCACCGCCACTTTCTGCACAAATACTACCGCCGTGGAGTTCTACCAAATGATAGACAATCGAGAGTCCTAGGCCCAATCCAGAGTTGCTTCGAGAATAGCTACTATCCGCCTGACGGAAGCGATCGAACACATAGGGGAGAAAATTAGCGTCAATGCCTTTACCAGTATCGCGAATTTGGATTTGAGCCATGCCATCAATGTAGTCTGATGAGATGTCTATTCTGCCTCCGGCTGGGGTGAATTTAATCGCGTTTGATAGTAAATTCCACAGTACCTGTTGCAAGCGGCTTGGATCGCCCAACAGTTTTAGGGATAAAGGAGTGATCCTCGATTCAAGTTGAATATTTTTGGCTGCTGCGGCCAAACGAACCACCTCGATCGCATTTTCAATCACTGGATTTAGCTCAATTTGCTCAACCTCGATCCGAAACTTGCCCGTACTAATGCGCGAAACGTCTAAAATATCTTCAATGAGCTGGTTTTGGGCTTGGGCGCTGCGCTCGATCGTTTCTAGGGCCTTCTCGGTTTGAGCTACGTTAAATTTTCGGTGGCGCAGCAACTTTGCCCAGCCAAGCATCGCACACAGCGGGTTCCGCAGTTCGTGAGAAAGGGTAGACAAGAACTCATCTTTGGCGCGGTTTGCCCCCTCTGCCTCCGCACGAGCCGATTGTTCTTGCACCAGCAGGCTGCGTTCTGTTTCTAACCGTTTGCGATCGGTAATATCCTCGATCGCCAGCAGAATCATTTGTTTGTCGCCGATCGCAGGCATTTTCCGGGCATTGAGCAGCATGATTTTATGCCCGATCTGCTCGAAGTCATGCTCGACTTCAAAATCTTGAAACTCGGTATTTCCAGCCAGAATTGGTTCTAGGAGCGATCGCAATTCGGGAATATTCCATTGTCCGTTACCGAGCTCGAAGATCGATAGGTGTTCGGTTTCGATGGGTTGAACCTGAAACGTCTTGTAGAAAGCGCGATTTGCCGTGAGCGCCCGCAGGTTTAGATCGATCACTAGCAGCGGTTCCCGCACGGTTTCGACGATCGTTTCGGCGTAAGTTTTGGCAGCCATCAACTCCTGGGCGCTGAGTTTGAGTTCGTGGATATCCACCAACATAACTACAGCCCCGTCAATCTTGTTGTCGATCGTCCGATAAGGTCGAATCCGCAGATCGTACCAATGACCGTCCCGATCTTGCACCTCTTGAACTGTCAAGTTGAGCGTGCGAATCACCTCTAAAATTTGTTGCTCTAAATCTGGCACATTTAACTTGTGGGTGATGTCACTTAAACAACGCCCGACATCGGTAGAAATCAAGTTGAAGATGCCTTCAACTGCGGGAGTAAACCGGCGGATGCGCAAATCGCCTCCCACCATCAGAATCGGAATATTGATGCTGCCCAGCAGATTCTGTAAATCGTTGCTCATGTAAGTTGATTCCAGATTGCGCCGCTGCAATTCGTCATTAATCGTGTTCAGTTCTTCATTAGTTGCCTGAATCTCTTCTTGAGCGGTTTCCAGTTCCTCATTCATGCTGTGCAACTCTTCATTGCTCGACAAAATCTCCTCGTTAGCGGCTCTCAAATCTTGATTGGCTGCTTGATGCTCGTGGACGATGGATTGCAAAGTTTCTCTTGTAGTTTTCAGTTCCTGTTGCAGCCTCGCAATCTCCTGACTTTCAGCACTTTTCGGCTCGGAATTGATACTAACACCGTCCTGGACATCGATGGCAGCAAGCGGCGGCTCGTCTTGAAATAAAACTAATAAATACTCTTTTACCGCAGCGTTTGTTGGGAAGGGAATCACATCAATTTTTACCTGCCGGAGGCGGTGGTTTTCTGTAATTTGCAAGCCTGTGCGTTGGCTCGGCAACTGCTGATTTTTTGCCTGTTGAATTGCCTCCCGCAATTGGACGCGCAATCCCGATTTTGCCATTTTCAGCAAGTTAAAGCTCGCCTTACCCGGAGCCGGTTCTAGGTAGTCGCTCGTCTGTCCTCGAAATTGCAAAATCTCGTTGGCGCTGTTAATCACGACGCCGACGGGGGCATACTGATTTAAAACAATTAGATCGGCTTGTTTCTCCATTTCGATTTCGTTCCAGCTTGGCGGCACCAGCAGTGGAGGGTTGATGGCTGTCAGAGGATTTTGGCTGGCAGTTAAATCAATGCTCAGCCAATGCGATAACTGTTTTTTGACATAAATTTTGTTTTTTTGGTCGCACAGCCCAAACAATTCGCCAAATTCACCGATCGTTTCCGAAGTACCTAACAGCAAAAAGCCTTCGGGGCTGAGTCCGTAGTGGAACATGGGCAGCAGTTTTTTCTGCAACAAAGATCCCAGATAAATCAGCACATTCCGACAACTAATCAAATCCATCCGCGAAAACGGCGGATCGTTAATCAAATTTTGTCTGGCAAAAACACAGAGTTCGCGCACCTGTTTGGCGATTTGATATCCGCCCTCGACTTGAACAAAAAACCGCTGCAAGCGATCGCGCGAAATATCCGCGACTTGACTGCTAGTATAAAAGCCGCTGCGGGCGATCGCGATCGCGCTGTCGCTGATGTCTGTAGCGTAAATCTGCACCGGCAAATCGATGTCTCGCTCTGTTAAAAACTCTAGCAAGCAAATGGCGATCGAATAAGCTTCTTCGCCCGTGGAACAACCGGCAATCCAAATTCGGATCGGCGACTTCGGCGATTTATTTTTGACGATTTCGGGAAACACTTTGCTGTTTAGAGCATCAAAGCTTTCGGAATCCCGAAAAAAGCTGGTGACGTGAATTAAGACATCGCCATACAGCGCGGTGACTTCTGTCGGAGTGTTTTGGAGATATGCAGCATAATCTTCGATCCGTTCCAGCTTGTAGAGCAACATCCGCCGCTGTATCCGCCGTTTCAAGGTAGTTTGCTTGTAGTGAGTAAAGTCAACTCCTGTAGCCAATAGCAGTAAATTGTAGATTGTGGCGATCGCATCTTGGCTGGCTGCTGATTCGATCGCATCTTGGCTGGCAATGTAGGGATGACAGCCGATTTCGGCGATCTTTTGGGCAATTTGTTCCGGCCTCAAGATAAAGTCTACCTGACCGGTCGCCACCGCAGTGTGTGGCATACTGGTGAATTGTGCCGATGCTTCGGATTGAGCAAAAGTAATACCGCCGGCGCCTTTAATCGCTTCTAATCCTCTGGCCCCGTCGCCGTCGCCCCCGGACAAAACGACGGCGATGGCTTTGTTCCCCCTTTCCGCGGCGAGGGCAATCAGAAATGTATCGACGGACATAAACGCCCCGCGTCCCCTGCCGCGGGGCGTTAGCTTCAGCACCCCGGATTCGATCGTCATGCTGGCATTCGGGGGGATGACGTATACCTGATTCGGTGCGACAGCCATGCCATCTGTCACCTCATTTACGGGCATCTGAGTCGATCGAGCTAGAATCTCGGTCAACAAACTTTCCTGAGTCGGTAACATATGCTGAATCATCACAAAAGCCATGCCTGTATCGATCGGCAAATGGCTCAGCAATTCCATAAAAGCTTCCAATCCACCCGCAGACGCTCCAATTCCCACCACTGGAAATAATTCCTGGCGATCGTCCTGTTGCTTTCCCTCGGCTGCGATATCAGCTTTAGGCTGAGATTTCTTGGCAGATTTTTTAGGATTCATGTTCGATCGCAGAACTTCTACTGACTGCGAATTGTGGGTCTCAACTTTATCACAATATACTACCCTACGGTCGAGCCGCAGTCTCAAATAACTCAATAAAGTAGGGAGCAATGCTGGCTACTATGCCCACAACTCCCAAGGCTGAACCTACTGCTTAAATCGTTGCTTCTAATTCTGCATCGCGACGGGCTTCTTCGATCGCAACTACGCCCCTCATTGCTTCCATTGCTTTCTCTAGCAAGTTGGTACCGTGTTTGAAGTAACCTAGGTCAGCTTTGATTTGTTCGGTAAACTGGGGGCAAGTCTCTTGGCTGAATAATTCTAGGAAGCTCAAGTTATAATAATTTTTGGTATCCCTACAATTATAAATTTTTCTAAATTTGATGTCAAGAGCTATTTGATTTAATTTATTTTGGTAATTTTTGGCGTTAATGGCGATCGTATTGGGAGCATCTCAGTTTGGCATTTATAGTGCTGTCCCCGCTCGCGAGTAGAATACGCGAGCTCGCGACAGCTCGCACTATAATAAAAAAATGCTGGCGTTGCTGATTTACGGTATGAAAGGCTAAATATGCCAGTCATAGAAACCAGTATCGACAAAGCTTGGGGATTTTCAACTTATTTTTTTCCTACCCTGATTAAGCAACACCCTAAAATCTAAAATCTAAAATCTAAAATCTAAAATCGATTGACTGGTGAAGTTAGGAGTCTTGGGTCATGCGCCGATCGATTTTACGCTATAACATTGATGAACAAAGTTAACTAGAGGCAGTGAATCATGAAAAGTACGATCGCACCAGCATTTATTCTCGCCGGTGTCATGTTAATTGGCGGTTTGTCTGCTTGTGCGCCACCCAACACCCCGGAAGCCTCGGAATCTAATCCAGCTAAGGAAAATCCCGTAAGTTTAGAGAAACCGAAGGCGGATGCTGTTTCCTCCGATGCTGCTAAACCCGATGCGACTGCGGCGAGTCCAGTTATTTCATCGGAAACAAAGGCGGATACTGCTTCCTCCGATGCTGCTAAATCTGACGCGGTGTCAAAAACAAAGGCGGATGCTGCTGCTTCTAAAGATGCTAAACCTGACGCGGTGGCTGCAAATCCCACAAATTCCCAGAAACCAAAACTTTCTGATGCTGAACGCACACAGAAGCGCAAGGAAGTTAGTGAAAAACTCGCAAAGGTACTCACGGCTGAGCAATACAAACAGTTGAACGCTAAGCTGAAGTCTGGTGAAAAAATGCGTAAAGCTTTGACTGAAATTAATCTCACTACTGAACAGAAGCCAAAAGTTAAGGCGATTCTTAAGGATGCTTATCCTCGGGCTGCACAAAGCCTTCAAAAATCATCGGAAACTAAGCCGCAGTAATGCTGTGAAAGCACGTTTTGTGCGATCGCAATTATAAGGTTTTTGGGTTTTTGTAGGGTGCGTCAGCAAGTTAATTTTTTTTGCATTGCTGGTTGCTTTGTCGGGTGCATCTCATTTTGGCGAACATATCCGTAGGGGCGAAGCATGACCGCAGAAAATAGGAGATTATAACTAATAACTTATATGCGGTCATGCTTCGCCCTCCTCAAAAACCAGATGCACCCGTTTTGTCTGACGCACCCTGTCCTTTGTGAACAAAACCGTTGACAACGCCACAGCCTCAATTCATTTGATTTGGATGCGGACTAAAGTCCTCACTACGAACCTGATGCGGACTAAAGTCCTCACTACGAACCTTTTTTGTTCAATAATCAGCGGACGATCGCCTTTTCACCCTTGTACTTTCATTATCAGTATCTCGCCCTTTTTTCTGTCTGCCTTTTTTAATTTGCTGGCTCATTTCCACAAACAAATCCTTACGCAAATAAGGATAATCGCTCACCCACACATCGCGGCTGGGAATGTAAATATCCGAAACTTTGGCAATTCTGCCCAAATCTTCTTGATTCGACATGATTAACATTAAAGCAGCTTGACCGGGGACAATTCCCTGATGACTTTTCTGCAATGGAGCTCGAAGCGTAGTAGTAAATCCGGTTTTGTCGCCAACTTCTAAATTAATTCGCGGTTCTAGGTTGTCAACAATTACAAGTTGTCCTTTTTGATTGACTGTTTCTTCTTGACTTGTGACTTCATCGGTGATATAAATATCCAATACTCGCCCTTGCCAAAAGCCGCAGTATTTATATTTACGACATTCTGCATTCCGCAAACTAGCCCAGAAAATCGGCCCCCACAGCCAGTACAAACCAGCGATCAATCCGACAATTAAAACTAGAGGCCCGACATCGGAACCGGCAAAATTATAAACTACTAGCAACAAAACTACAGCTACCGCAGAAATTAATATTCGCCTTAAAAAATCGGGCGGTTTCCCCCAAATATGTTTGTATTGTGCTCCGGTAGCCACGGGGGGAATTAGTTCTTGAAAGGTTTCGCGAGTTAAGGGAATTAGCATAATGGGGAATGGGGAATGGGGAATGGGGAATGGGGAATGGGGAATGGGGAATGGGGAATGGGGAATGGGGAATGGGGAATGGGGAATGGGGAATGAATGGGGAATGGGGAATGGGGAATGGGGAATGGGGAATGGGGAATGGGGAATGGGGAATGGGGAGATTTTTTATTGGCGATCTATCTCAATTTTTTCATCACTTATTCGATCTTTTTTACCACCAATTGAGTTTAGATAAGCATTGAGTTTTGGTGGCAATTTATCGATTATTGGTTGAATTTTTATGACTTGTTCATCTGCTAACAACTTTCGGGCATATGCCAATCTCAACCAACTGATTGTTTCATACAAAGAGCCTCTGGCAATTTTAACAAAACGCCGATTGTCTTGATGATTGTACCTGCCGCGTCCTTCTGCGATATTAGCACAAACACTATCGGCGGCTCGTACAATTTGGTTGCCCATAGTATCTTTCGTGAAATAATCCCATTGTTTGACAATAAACCAAACCTCATTTGCTAGCTTTTCAGCCAATTTGTAAACATCCAAATCCTCAAAATCAGGTCTTGCCATATCTACACCCCTCTATTACCAATCCCCAATTCCCAATCCCCCATTCCCTATTCCCTAGAGTATTTTTTCCAATCCGTAAACGAGCGATCGCAATTCCAGCACTTTTCGCACCGATAACAAAACTCCCGGCATATAACAAGCCCGATCGCTCGTATCGTGTCGTAAAGTATAAACTTGGCCTGCACCGCCAAAAATTACCTCTTGATGAGCAATTAAACCGGGCAAACGGATGCTGTGAATCCGAATCCCTTCATCGGCCACCGAACCACGAGCTCCCGCTATTTTTTCGGTTTCCTCAACTTCTGGCACATTGAAAGTTTTTCCCAATTCTGCTAGCATTTGAGCAGTTTGAATCGCCGTGCCACTGGGAGCGTCGGCTTTTTGATTGTGGTGCAGCTCGATAATTTCTACGTGTTCAAAATACTGAGATGCGGTGACGGCTGCTTGTTGTAGCAAAACCATGCCGATCGAGAAATTGGGTATAATCAAACAGCCGATGCTGGCTTTGTCAGCGAATTCACCTAAGTTATCAATTTGCTTGCTGCTCAATCCTGTAGTCCCAACTACCGGGCGTATACCATAAGCTATAGCCGATCGCACATTTTCATAAACAGACGAAGGGTGCGTAAAATCTACCATCACGCCTAATTGCTTTTCCTGAGATGCTAATACCAGCATTCCTTGCAAGTCGTCTGTTACCGGAACTTCTAACGGGCCGCATCCGGCTAATTCCCCCGCATCGGCGTTGAGGCACTCAGGAGAACGGTCTACAGCCCCAAATAAAGTCATGTCATCAGCATTTGCGATCGCCTTAATTACTTCGCGGCCCATCTTGCCACCAGCACCGTTAACAATCACCGGAATCGGAAGTTGATTCGCCATAATCTCAAAAATATCCTGAAACTTCGATCGACTAAATTTTAACGCTTGTGGGAATTTAGGGAAACAGGGGAATAAAAAACAGGACTTGTCGGCAAATCTTCAACAACCCGGTTTCCCCTCCCGAAATACTTGGCAAAATCGAGTAATTAACTTAAATAAACTCGGTTTCGGCACAATTTCTGAAAAAATTACACTCAATCTCATAATAAGCTCAATTCTGTGGAACAGACTTGTGCGAAGCGAATTTGCACCCATATATTTTTTCTGTGACTCCCAAATTCTCTCGAAATCTTCGTTCTGTACTGTCTGTCGCCACTGGCCTCGATCTGAGTTCTCCAGGCCGCCGGGTCAGAATTTTGCCTGCAATGCTGGCGGGTGCTACTGTAACGCTGCTGAATCTGGGAGTTCAACGGTTGGGATGGCTGCAAAGCTGGGAATTGGGCAGTTTTGACTCGTTAGTACGCTTGCAGCCCGATGCGGGCAGGGATCCGAGGCTGCTGATAGTGGGAATTTCCGAGGCAGATATTCAAGCTTTGGGGAGATTTCCGGTTTCCGACGGTGCGATCGCCCAAACCTTGACAAAATTGCAAAAGTACCAGCCAAAAGTCATCGGTTTGGACTTGTACCGAGATTTGCCGCAACCACCGGGACACGAAGAATTGCTGGTCAAGCTGAAAGCACCGAATGTAGTGGCGATCGCCAAAATGAGCGATGCAGAAAGTCCGGGAGTCCCGGCGCCCCAAGGAATACCGCCCGATCGAATCGGTTTTAACGACTTCGTGCTCGACGCTGACGGCGTGGTGCGCCGCCATTTACTCTCAGTCTCGCAAGCAAACAAGACTACTGTTTCGTCGTTTTCTCTGCAACTGGCTTTGCTGTATCTCAAAAACAGCGTGCAGCCCACAGATAGCCCTGTCCATCCCCACCAAATCAACTGGGGCAAAGCAGAATTTGTGCCTTTAAAATCTGACAGCGGCGGCTATGCAAATCTTGATGCCAGAGGCTACCAAATTCTGCTCAAATACCGTTCTGCCAATAATGTAGCGCGACAAGTCAGTATGTCGCAGGTATTGAAGGGGGAAATTGACCCAACCTGGATAAAGGACAAAATTGTGCTGATCGGAACGACAGCACCTAGTACCAGAGACGTGTTTCTGACGCCCTACAGTCCGGTTCAAAAACAAACTCCGAAAATGCCGGGGGTGATCCTGCACGCCCAAATGCTCAGCCAAATATTGAGTGCCGTTTTGGAGGGGCGATCGCTGTTTTGGATCTGGCCGCAATGGGCGGAAATTTTGTGGAACGCTTCTTGGGCTGTGCTTGGCGGGGTTGTGGCTTGGCGGATTGTGCACCCGGCGAGGGCAGCATTGGTTGGGGGTGCGCTGTTGATGGGGCTGTTGGGAATTAGTTTTGCGATTTTTATTGAGGGTGGGTGGGTGCCGCTGGTGTCGCCGGCTTTGGGTTTGGTGGTGACTGGTGTGGGCGTCAGCGCTTACAGGAAGCTTTACGATGCTTTTCACGACTGTCTGACGGGTTTGCCGAACCGGGATTTGTTTGTGGAATGTTTGGGGCGGGCGATCGCCCACAATAAAGGCCACCACAGCTATCTGTTTGCAGTGCTGTTTATTGATTTAGACCGATTTAAGGTAATTAATGATTCTCTAGGTCATTTGGTAGGGGACGAACTGTTGATGGCCGTGGTGCGGAGGCTGAGGGCAAGTATTGCTCGCGCGGATACTGTGGCGCGGGTGGGGGGTGACGATTTTGCGATTTTGGCGAGGAATGTCGATCTGGGGAATGCGATCGATTTGACCGATCGCATTCACCAAGCTTTAATTGTGCCTTTTGACGTGAGAGGGCAGGAGGTGTTTGTCACGGCGAGTATCGGAATTGCGGTGGGGGGCGAACCAACTGCTACCACCCGGGAACAGCCGGAACACTTGCTGCGAGACGCCCACACGGCGATGTACCGGGCGAAGGCTTTGGGAACGGGAAGGTATCAGGTGTTTAATGCTTCGATGCACGATTTGGCGTTGGAGAGGTTGCGGTTGGAAACAGATTTACGGATGGCCCTGAAGCGTCGGGAGTTTTTGCTGCACTACCAGCCCTTTGTGTCTTTGGCTAGCGGGAGGATTATTGGGTTTGAGGCTTTGGTGCGCTGGCAGCACCCCCAGCGGGGCTTGATTTCGCCGGTCAAGTTTATTCCGGTGGCTGAGGAAACGGGGGCAATTGTGCAGCTTGGTGAGTGGGTGCTGGAGGAAGCTTGCCGGCAGTTGCGGCTGTGGGAGGAAATGTTTAATTTCGATCGCCCTTTGATTATGAGTGTAAATTTATCTGGGAAGCAGTTTGCTCAGCCGGATTTGGTCGATCGCATTCAGGCTATTTTGGCAGAAACGGGTTTGAGTGCCGAGAGTTTGAAGTTGGAGATTACTGAGAGTGTGGTGATGGATGATGTCGAATCGGCGATCGGGGTTTTGAAGCAGATGAAAGCCTTAAATGTCAAATTGGGAATTGATGATTTTGGCACTGGTTATTCGTCGTTGAGTTATTTGAGTCGGTTTCCTACGGATACTTTGAAGGTTGATAAGTCGTTTGTCGGGCTGATGGAGTTGGGTGAGGGAGAGAATGTGGCGATCGTCCGAACAATAGTCACCCTGGCCCACGCTTTGGGAATGGATGTGATTGCTGAGGGTGTGGAGACGGCGGCGCAATTAGCTAGGTTAAGGGCGATCGGCTGCGAATACGGCCAAGGTTATTTTTTTGCTAAGCCCTTACCGAGCGATGAAGCTACTGCTTTAATGGCTTCGGAGCCGCAGTGGTAGTTGTTAGTTATTAGTCATTAGTCAGCAGTCATTAGTCATTTAACGGGTGTATCTCAATGCAAGCGAATATATCCGTAGGGGCGAAGCATGACCGCAGTCAATATGAGATAATAACTAATAACTTATATGCGGTCATGCTTCGCCCTCTTCAAAAACCAGATGTACCCCATTTAACACTATTCGTTCGGAGGTAAGCACGATCGTGCCAGAATTATTTGATGCAGTCGAATTGTTAGTAACATTGCCTGAATCTAATTTACACCTAGGTGTTAGAGGGGCAATTGTAGATTGTTATGATGATGGAAATTACGAAGTAGAATTTAGCGATCGCTCTGGCGAAATGATAGCTTTGTGTACTCTGTCTACGGAGCAGTTTTTAGTTGTTTGGAAGTCGAAAGAAAGGCGTTGGTTGTCTGTATCTGAGCTATTAGCTGCGATGGTTGGACGTTTGTCAGACGAACGTCAGATAGAAGTTTTAGAGTTTGCACGTTCTTTGTCTGGGAGATAGCGAGTTGTTGTCAGGGCGATCGCTTATATCAAAAAGGATCTCGCCCTTCGCCCGTGAAAAAGCGATCGAGGGCGATCGACCTTTCGATGAAAAAAAGGGCGATCGACCTTTCCATGAAAAAAAGAGCGATCGCCCTTCTCCCTAATTCACAAGATAATCACTCAGAGTTTTTAGTAAGCGTTGATGTCGCTCTGAGGAAATAGCTCCAATAGAACCGATAATTTGATTGCGAGGTAATACAGCAAGGAAACCTAACCGAATCAAGGATTGAGACCGTAAACCGCTGGCAGCAAAGTCTGAGTCAGAGGGGGAAATAATATCGTCAAAACCTGGAACCTGTTGATTTAGTTGGGTACTAACACCACACACTAAAAAATCTCTATAAGGTGGGAGTTCCCTCAGAAGGATGGCTGGACGATTTTTAGTTGTCCCGTCAGTTTGGGGTATTGGGGTGAGAACAACATCAGCTTCCTGCATAGTCAGGATTTAGTGTTTTAATTGCATTGCTCGGGTAATCATCGTCCTGACTGTAAGCATTGTTTAGTTGATGCCTTGACAACCACAACCAGGCTTCGCGTTCTGCTAATTGTTCCGGGAGGACTGTGACAATTAGTTTTATGTTTGGTTCAAGCTTATAGGGTTCATCTAGCTGAATAGATTGCCCATCAAAATGTGCTGACAAAGAAATAAGCTTCATGGCTTGGATATCTTGAAGGCGAGTGCTTTTACTAAGTTTATCATATTTTGACGTTCTAGGGACACAGGCTTTGACCCGTTTTTCTACGATTAATTTGCTCCATTCCTTAGAAAAATGATCGCCCCTCCTCGAACCAAAAAGCGAGATTCCTCGGTCGAGAAAAGCGATCGACCTTTCCATCCCACTCATAGCGATCGCCCCTCTCCATCCACAAGACCGCGCGTGCGGAGCTATCCCGAGCGTGAATCGCCCTTTCCATATAGCCAAAAATAGCCAAACCTGCGATCGCACGTTTTGACTTATTCCAAAAAGGCGATCGCCTTTTATTTCCGCTTCCGAAATAAAGGGCAATGGCGAGATATTCAGTTTGTATTGCACTATTGCACCAGTGTATACTAGATTAGAGGGGTGTTTTGAGCTAGTTTATGCCACAGATATCTACCATAATGTCGTTAAAGCCGCTCTCATTAAAGACGGCTGGACAATTACTCACGATCCTTTCACTATTAGATTTGAAGACTTGACTGTTTACGCGGATCTAGGAGCCGAAAAATTAATTGCCGCCGAGAGGAGTGAGCGAAAAATTGCTGTTGAGGTGAAGGTATTTATCAGTCCTTCCCCAGTGACCGATCTCGAACGAGCCGTTGGACAATACTATCTATATTCGAGTTTTATGGCGCGGCTGGAGCCCGATCGTACTCTATATCTTGCCATTCCGAAACGCACTTATGAAAACTTTTTTCAGCGTCCGTCGATTCAGGAATTTGTTAAAGAACGACAATTCCCTTTGATTGTTTTCAATCCCGACTTAGAGGAGATTGTACTATGGAAAAGTTGACTCAGTATCGATCGATCGCGCGAGAAGTAATCGACGAATATGCCCGCTACAAACCTAGTTCCGAGCAGAGCGATATGTCGGCGGTTTATGATAGCGATCGCGACCATTATTTGCTGGTTAGTTTTGGATGGAATGGCGATCGGCGAGTTCACAGCACTATCGTGCATCTGCGAATTTTCGAGGGCAAACTCTGGATTGAACGAGATGAAACTGAGGAGGGGGTGACTCAGGATTTGCTGGATCGAGGGGTTTTTCAAAAAGATATTGTGCTGGCTTTTTACCATTATGAAGACCGGAAGTTGACTGATTTTGCAATTGCTTGAGGTAAAGGGCGAGATCCCTTGGTTGAGAAAAAGGGGTAAAGAGCGATCGCACGTTTTGACTAATTCCAAAAGGGCGATCGCCAATCGACTGACGGTAATAGTTGTATAATAGACAAAGTAGGCAAGCACAAAAAGTGAAAACCGATGTCACAGGCAATCCTCAACCAAATTGTCAATCAGCTTGAAATGCTGGAAATTTTAGAGTTACAGGAACTCGATCGGGCGATCGGGAAATATCTGGCCCAGAAACAGCAAGCTACTCAACAAAATCAAAAATTTGCTAAAAAAAGGCAATTATTTCGAGAGTGGGATGCCATTTCTGATGAGGAAGCTGCGGTACTAAAATCTGAGTTTGCGGCAGAAGATTTAGAGTTGGCAGAAGTTGCCTTAAGTGATTATATGCTGAGACTTCAACAACTGGATAAAATCTGATGCTAGGAGATGTTTATTTGGCAGATTTGAATCCTTCGAGAGGCTCAGAACAAGCAGGAATTAGACCAGTCATTGTTGTACAGCGAGATACATTAGACCGCTTTACTACAACAGTCATCGTAGTTCCCGTAACAAGTAATCTGCGGCGTGCTAAAATACCAGGGACAATTATTTTGCCGACTGGTGAAGGTGGTTTACCACAAGATTCAGTCGTGCTTTGCTATCAAATAGTAGCGATAGATCGAGAGCGATTAATCAAAAAAATGGGCACTCTTTCAGCAGATTATGTATCAAGATTACAGGTGGCATTGCAGTATACATTGCAAATGGATGAATTTGAAAATGTAGAAGAATAGAATGAGTTGAAGTAAGCGCGTGCGAAGCTATCCCGTAGGGAATCGCACTTTTTGACTTATTCCAAAAGGGCGATCGCTTATCTGCGCTTACAAGCAAGGCGATCCTGCTATAATTGGCTAAAGTTGCTGATGTTGAGCCAGAGGAGGCAGAGGAATCTGCGCGATGAGCTGCTAATCTCAAGGATGCTATAATAGATAGGAGTTACGCATGACCTCAATTAGTATATTTTTCTAGGTAAATGAGATGAACGCTAAAGAATTACTCCTTAAGGAAGTAGAGAATATTCCAGAATTTATATTAGAAGAAGTTTGGAATTTCCTGCAATTCCTCAAATTAAAATACAATAAAGATAAGTTAGAAGCAAGCCTGCTCAGTGAATCTTCTTTGGAAAAAGACTGGTTAAAGTTAGAAGAGGATGAAGCATGGCAGAATTTGTAAAAGGTGATGTAGTAGTTGTTCCATTCCCATTTTCAGATTTAACACAAGCCAAGCGCCGACCGGCTCTAGTAATCGCAACTTTGGCAGGAGACGATATAATTCTTTGTCAGATTACTAGCCAAAAGATCGCCGATCGCTATGCTATCACTCTTGAAAGTAGTGATTTTAGCGAGGGCGGACTTAACCAAATTAGCAACATTAGACCTAATCGCTTGTTTACCGCAGATCGAGGAATTATACTTTATAAAGCCGGTCAGCTTAAAACTGAAAAGTTAAACGAGGCGATCGCTAAGATTGTTGAAATTATTCAGCAGTAATTCTCTATTGTCAAGCGTTCCCTCTGCTTAAAATACTGTTTGACTATGTTGTGTTGTGCGATCGCCATTTTGGGCTGGAAAGAGCGATCGCACTTTGTGACTTATTCCAAAAAGGCGATCGCAGGTTTGGCATCTGGTATAGATGAAGGGCGATCGCGCCATCTTCCCGCAGCCAAAAATGTTAAATAACAAAATTGGATAATTTTTGTTATTATGGAGGGTAGTAGTTGACTCAAATAGGTGACTCAACATCATGAATATATCCTTAACTCCTGAACTAGAGCAGTTTGTTCAATCAACAGTCAAAAACGGTAGGTACTCATCTGCTTCTGAAGTGATTCTGGCTGGATTACGATTGCTAAAAGAACGGGAAATTTTAGTTGTTTTGAATCCGGTTTCGTCAGAGGGTAAGCAGAAACCCAGCTATGATTTTTCGGATTTGGTAGGGCGATTAACTTGGCGGGGAGATGCAGTAACAATGCAGAGGAATCTACGCGATGAGTGGTAATCGCTATGTGTTGGATACGAATGCGATCGTTGCTTTGCTTCAAGGGAATATTCAACTCATTGAATTACTTAAAGATGCGGATTGGCTGGGAGTTTCAATAATTAGCCAAATTGAGTTTCTGGTGTTTCCGGGGCTGACTCAAGACGATCGTCAGATTTTTGAGCAGTTTCTGCAACGAGTGGAGGTTCTTGGTTTAGGGGCGATGGATGCTATTTTGCTCTCTGAAAATCATTGAAATTCGCCAGCAACATCGCTTGAAACTACCGGATGCGGTTATTGCAGCAATGGCAATCCAAAATTCAGCAACTTTGGTGACAGCCGATCGAGAGTTTGCCAAGGTAACAATTTTAACGGTAATTAATTGGTAGCGATCGCACTTTTTGACTTATTCCAAAAAAGCGATCGCAGGTTTGGCATCTGGTATATAGGTCGGGCGATCGCTCTTCCCTGCAAAAACATTCGTAACCAAAAGGGCGATCGGGCCTACGTTGAGTTGAGTAGATCGATCGCCCTTTTTTGAGAAAGAGGAGGAAAGGGCGATCGGGCATCTGCAATCTCAAAAGGGCGATCGCACTTTGTGACTTATTCCAAAAGGGCGATCGCGCTTAGTTGAGAAAGAGAAAGAAAGGCCGATCGCCTCATGCTGTAAGATTAGCTCCTATTTTGAAAGATTGTGTGAACTGTTCTAACCCATGACTGCCACCATTCACAAGTGTTCTAGCTTGGCTATAGTTTGGAGGCGTAGTTCCTAAAGCCTGTCTAATTGCACTCTCTTTATTCTTAATAAAACGAGCTAATAGTTTGGCAGCAAGTATTGGATCATTTGCTTGTTCTGGATTGTTCACCAGTTGATCGCCAATACCAATTTCCTTACCTCGCTTTTGGTAATTCTCTTTACCTGTCAACTGAATGAATCCACGCCCCTTATACTTAGCTCCAATCCCAACTCCATTATTCCCTAGCTTTAGCGTTTTCGTGTCAAAGTCATAGAGATCAAATGGAGCACCACCAGGCGAGGTGTTAAGTGATGATTTTTCCTCACCAATTGGCTTAAAACTTTCAGTTTCAGCGCGGATAGTTGCCAGTGCCATCAGAACCATATCTCGGTCTCCTAACCCCACTTTTTCTAGCTCACTGAGAATTAAAGGAAGATACGTTTTTATATTGGTCTGGACGTAGCCGAAAATAGGAAACATTTGGAAAACAATGTCAGTGGTAAATAAAGCAGTTTGTGAAGACTTACTTGAACCTGAAGGAGGCTGAACTTTCAAACTTTCTGGCAGATCGCCATTCAAGTCAATATTCTGTTCCCAAATCCATCGTTCTTCTGAATCTACAATTCTAAACCATTTTCTACCTTTGTTATCAACAGTCCAACCACCAAAAGTGAGATTTTCTCCTTTTTTAAACACAACATTTAAGGGACTATTACCTACGTCAGTAGGCATATTTCTGACTGGAGGAGCGTCATTATTTACCGTGCCAGTGAAAGTTAATTTTTGTAACTCTGTCTCTTTCTGTTGTAATGCCGTGCGCTTTTGATTTGCCTGTAGCTCCGCATCTGTTTTTTGCGAATTCCAATAATTAATGTTTTCCTGATCCCACTTTTGCTGACCTTCTGCTTGTTTAATAATTTCGTCTAGTTGAGATATTTCCTGTCTTTTATCAGAGTTAAACCACCAGAACCAGTCTTCCTTAATTTTCTTAATCCTGTCTTCTTTGGTTGTAATCAAACTAGAAAGGTCTGTTTTTTCTTTGCCCAATACATCAATAAAATTCTTGCTTTCAGTGATTCTCGCAGTTTGTTTTTTGATTTCATTTTGAATGTCTGAAATCTCCTTTTGAAGTTGCTGTATGTAGTTAGGATCAGCAGCACCAGTGCGAATTGTATTGCCTTTTCCACTAACAGGTGTAGGCGTAGAAGACGGGGAAGTTGTCGAAGCCGATCGCCCTTTTGTCTCATAAACGGTCACTTGCTGACCATTCCAGATCATAATCGCCCGTTCAAACTCCTGACGGAAAACACCACCCCCCTGATCCTGCATACCAGTAATAGCAGCCCCCACTTGCGGATACTGGCTAGCAGCATACAAGAACTTCTGACGCACATCATCTGTAGGACTCGATGCAGTTGCAGGCTTTGTTGCCGCTCCCCAGATCAGACCGTTGCTAGAGACTGTACCGACAACAGTTGCTTTAGCCGTGTTCGGGTCAATTGCTAGTTTCCGGCGATCGGAAGTATAAGCTGTCAGTTGCCCATTCTCCCAGCTCAGACCATACACTTCCAGCAAACCCAAATCACCTATATAGCGCGAATTACCCGTCGCCAAATTGACAGCAACCAGGCGATCGTTCAACGAAGTATTAGGACTGCTAACCGTTGCTAAAATCTCATTAGCCCCGTTGAAAACCAAATCTCCACTGCTAGGCCCGCCCAAATTGCCAATCAAATTCATCTGACCATTATCAGGCGAAATCTGGAACAAATTGCCATCTCTGTGATCTGCACCGTAGAGTCTGCCATCGGTCGAGAAAGTCAAAGAATTGAGACTCCCCCCCGCCAAAGGCCCGACATATCGTTCCGCACCCGTAGAGGGATTGATCTCATACAAACCGTCATAGAAAGTACAGCCGTAAAGTTTGCCATTTGGAGCAACCGCCAAATCAGTAAAAGCGCGGCCTTGATAGATTGAATTTTGTGCACCCGTCGCCGTATTAACTTGCAATATCTGTCCACTACTGGTAGACAGGTACACCGTATTAGCAGTTGGTTGCTGTGGAGGTTGTTGTGGGGGTTGCTGTGTCGGCGGAAGTAAAGGCGGCTTACTTCCAGGATAGCCACCAGTCCAAGCACTCGGTACCCAATAAGTTCCACCGTTATATCGGAAGCGATACCACAAAGCATCCGCTTTTCCTGTGGTTAAATCGCTAAGCTGTTCGCCGTAAGTCCAACCGTCAAAACTCAGCGTATCACCAGTCTTGACAACAAAATTACTTCGATCGCTCGTATTCGGACTATTGCGAAGAGTAATTCCATTCGATGAAACCACCCAAGCCGTAAAGTTTTCATTGATAATATTGACAGCCCGTTCCGTCGGCGTGACAAGCCCTTCACCGCCCCAAGTCGTCGGTTTCAAGAAAGCTGTAGGTTTATAAACCTCCGGCTTAGTCTTCTTCGCCAAATCCACCGCAGCCAACGTATTCAAAAATCCAAAACCCGTCTCATCATCCCACCCAGACGGCCCCAAATCCCTCGCCGTAGACTTCAAAATCTCCATCACTTGACGATAATTCAAAGCAGGATTTGCCGCCCAAACCAAAGAAGCCGCCCCCGCAACTTTAGCAGTCGCAACCGAAGTCCCCGCCATCGTCCCCAAATCATTTCCCACAGTCGATAAACCGGGGTGTTCAGTCGTGCCGCCATCCGCCACAATATCCAAACCGCGGCCATAACTAGAATAGTTCGATCGCCCGTTAATATCCCCAGCCCCAACCGTAAAAATATTGTCAAACTCCTGCGAAGCTTGACCCAAAACCGACATCACACCGCCATCATTACCCGCCGCCACTACCAGCATTACCCCATTTTGCCGCGCATATTCGATCGCACTTCTTTCTGCGGTCGTCAACTCATAGCGCGTTGTCACAATCCCGTCAGCATTCTTCTGAGTCAAATCCAAACTGAGATTTGCGATCGCATTTTTCTGTCCAGAAGCCTTCGCAGCATCCACAAACTCTACCAAAGAATCCGCCCATCTCCCAGAATCGATCGCCCTTCCCACCCACTTCGGCGCAGTCTTATTAATTGCATCAATAATCCCCAACATAAAAGTACCGTGCTCGCTACCTTCCCCAGCTTTCAGCAACGGATTATCATCCCCGCCGACATAATCGCGGCCCTTCTTGATATTCGCGTAATTCAAATAAGGACTATCCGCACTCACACCCGTATCAATACTTCCCAGCAACGGCTGATTAGCCAAAGGAAAATTTAGCAATTGACGGATTGCATTCGGATTGTTAGGATTCGGCGCATGGGGATCGACGGGAATTATACCAATTGGCAAAGTCTCAAACGCACCGCCCGGATTGTAAGGAGTTTGAGTGGCAATTCCGTTGTTGTACAAACCCAGCGGGTCAAAATCAATCAGCGGTGGTAAATTATTAGTTGGCGCAGAAGGGTCGATCGGGCAAACACCGCTATCAGCCAAGAAATTCGGTAAATCTAAATCAGGTAGCGACAAAGAACCGAATAACTGATGCAGCGGATTCAAATCATCCAGCCATCCCCCAACACCCGCACTCGGAGTTACAATTCTTTCCAATACATGACTGCGGGATTTTTTGTGGCCTTTGCGTTTCGGTGAATTCCCAAAACCTTGAGCCTCTTTGCGTTTTTTGCCACCCAAATTTAGCCAACCCATAATCTTTGCACCTTGATTAATATGAATTCGATCGCACGAACTCGATCGAATGCCTCCCGCATTCAACCAAAATCGTTACTTGACAAAAATCTGTAAGTAATAATCTGAAAATTTCTGTTTGTTTGAAAAACTACGCAAAGTTAACAAATTTTACGTATTGGCGATCGCTTCACATCTGCCGCGCTTTGCTAACGGTCTCGTTGGCGATTGAGCTCATACTTTGTCAATGCTTAATTTTTCGGTTTTTCTTGCTTCTTCACGGTTATCCTACACCAAAAACCCTCTTTCGATTGTAAAGTTTGTGTAAAGTTTTTTTGCCAACTTAAATTAGGACTGACTCCGAAACCTGGTTTTTACGAAAATATGGAATCGCAGCCTTTAAAATCGATAAAAAACCCGGTTTCCGGCCGCCAGCGCTACATTCCAAAAATAGTTAGAATTGGCCCTTGCTTTTTTTATAATTTCTGATAATATGAACCGAGAGGTGAAATTTGGAATGAGGTCTGAAGCCCTAGCAAATATCACCAAAGCTTCTTCAAAAACTACTCTCCCGTTTCCCTGCTTCTTTGAAACAGGGGCAATCTTTACTTGGAAACTTTAGGTTTTTAGGAAAATTTAGGGCGATCGCACTTTTGCTCTCTAAAAAAAGGGGGACAACAAAAGCCGTCCTCCTCAAAGTCCCCCTTTTTAAGGGGGATTTAGGGGGATCAGAATTTAACGGGGAAAGGGGAAATTTGAAAACAGGCGCTAGGGGCGATCGATCTTTCAGCCTACCAAGGCATAATTTTTATTTAGTCGATCGCACTTTCTCCGCGAAAGTAACAGTATGCTATGGAACTCAAATCAGCGGTGCAGTGGATAGCTCATCCAGACGGTCATTGGATACTTCGCAATCCCGAAGACATGACTTTCATGGAAGTTGACGACTTTGACAAACAGGTAATCTTGCAACTAGGCAAACAACCCGTAACTAACACTCTCGCTGAATACGACATCGATTTAGAAGATGTGCAAAATCTCTTGAGAAGCTTAGCACAAACGGGAATGCTAGAAGGCACAAAAGCCCCGAAAGCCAAATTCAATCTCCTATCTTTCACAATTCCCCTAGTCAATCCCGATGCTTGGCTGTCGCAGCACATCGACAAATTGCGCTGGATTTGGACGTGGGAGTTTGGGTTTTTTCTATGCGCTTTCATCGCATCTTCCGCAGCAGCTTGGTTTGGTTCCTCGGCGGAAGTTGTTGTCTCGCACCAGCAGTTGTGGACAGCCGGGAAAGTTCAGACTATTATCACATTTGTGTTGCTGACAATCCTGGTAATATCTTTGCACGAACTCGGTCACGCTTTCACGCTCAAACATTACGGCGGTATTGTTAAAGAAATTGGATTGCTGTTTATGTGTTTCATTCCGGGATGTTATACAGATACTAGCGACCAATACAGTTTAGTCAAGCGAAAACAGCGGGTTTTAGTCGTGGCTGCGGGAGTTTTGATTCAAGTAACAATTTGGGCGTTTGCTGTTTGGGTTTGGCTGTTTTCGCAGTCGAATCCTGTCTGTCATCAAATTAGTTATTTATTGATGGTGGCGGCTTTGCTGACTGTAGCAATTAATTTGAATCCCCTCAACCGATTTGATGGTTATTATTTGTTAGTGGCAGGAACTGGCATTAACAATCTGCGTCAAAAGTCGTTTGATTTTTATATGGATTTATTGCGGAGGGAGGAGATTGAGGCAGAATCAAGTGATAGATTGGTTTTGGCAGCTTATGCGCCTTTGAGTATCATTTATACTGTTTTTGCTTTGAGTTATTTAATGTCTTTGGTTGGGGATTGGATTTTGCGGGTTTGGATTTTTTAACCGCAGATGAACGCGGATTAACGCAGAGGAAATGCTGTTTGAGTTTTTTTAGTTAGGGCTTTACTGATATGAATGTTTGTCAAAAGTTGGGAATTGTTGGCGGAAGTTTGAGTTTTGCGGTTGTTAGTCAATGTTTTTCTGTAGAAGCTGCTACTCTGAGTCAAACTTATACTGTGAATCTGGATTCGCAGCCGTTAAATAGCAGCACGAATGTAATTTTGCCGAAGTTTAATTCGCTGTTGGGTACTCTGTTGAAGGCTTATGTTACGGTTAAGTCTACTGTTAATAATAGTGTCAGCATTACTCCTTTGACTGGAGATTTTACGGGGACGGCGACAACTAATGCTAATATTTCTGTGAATATTCCGCTATTGAAAGTTGACCCGAATTTGACTTTGAGTGTTTTGGCTAGTCCGCCGGAAACGAAGATTGCTAGCGGTGGTACGGGAAGTGTTAGCGGTTCGGGTTCTGGTAGTGTGTCGAAAAGTTATGATTTGCCGCAGTTTTTGAGTGCTTTAACTGGCTGCGATGGTGATACTTTTACGGCTGGTGTGGCGACAACTGGTTTAACTCAAATTCTGGGGATTCCGGCGAGAGGTAGTTTTGGGGGTAAGGTGTCGGCGGATATTGCTGCTAGTGTAACTTATGAGTATGAAGCTGTGCCGGAACCGATGACGGTGGCTGGTACGTTTGTGGCGGCGGGAATGGGTTTATTGTGGAAGAAAAGACGCACAAAAAGATAAGAATACCTGGCGGTTAAAATTACGTTATTTTATTCAGTCTGCGGAGGCAGACTTTGTTCGTGTAGACGCGGTTTCAACCGCCGTCTGCATCTGTTTTGGGTAACTTCAAGCGATCGATAAACGCGATAATTAATCTCAGGGAAGATGCGATCTATCTCCTAAACCTTCTCCAACTAACCGAAATCGACTTTGCCTTCTTTAAGTTGCAAACTTCCAGGATTTTTGATGTTAAATGGGTAAAGGTCAAAAATATTTTTACTGTCAACACTACCTGTGTAGGTTTTGCTGTCAGTCAATGCCCCGATGTTAAGTTCAGCCATTTGTACCCCTGAAAAATAGTTGCTGGAAAATGCCCTCAAATATATATCTGTGGGAACTTGAGGTTTTTATGCAAAATCCGGAAAAGCGTTACATTAGTTTACATTAGGGTTGCCCGATCGCCCTTCTTCTACCATCTACCCTGAGTTAACATCGGTGGTAACTTTGCTGCAAACTCTTGTGGGGTGGGCATCCTGCCCGCCCAAATTTGTCATGTAAATGCCGCAAATCTTAGTTGCGCTTGGGTTTTGCAGAAACAGACTTACGCATTTACCAAAGAAACCGGGTTTTTGGCGGAGTCTGTGCACTGCGATCGAGTATTCTCGAAAAAACCCGGTTTCTGAACACTCGTGCGTCCAGGACTGTAAAATTGAAAGTCGATCGGAGGTAAGTGCGATCGTGCGCTATCATCGGAACAATTTTTGGTAGTTTGGCTGACGCAAGAAAGGCGTTGGTTATCTGGGAGATAGCGAGTTGTTGTCAGGGTGATAGTTTTTTTACAGTTCAGTTACATTGTCAAGGGCAATAATTAGTATTTCATTCGGCTTAGGACTAAAATGAAATCTTAAAGTCCCCGTTGCGGAAAATATTTCAAACTTTAAGATAATATCTTGAGTTAAACTTGGTTCAATTATTATTGGATTATCAAGAGCAAGTTGAAATTTATTTTGATCTTCATCTCTTATATAAAAGTGACCGCTGTCATTGTTAACTAAATAGGTAATGTTTTTGTCATTGAGAATACTAACACTCAACTTTATTATTCCACAGTTGTGCTGAACAGCATTAACCGTGATACTAATATCGCTAATTTTCTGTGTTTCGTTAATAACTCCATAGGTTACAGGATTCAAATCTAAAAGCTTTATGACTAACTTGTCTACAGTGGTATAAGGATTTAATTCATAGATTTTATGATCGCAAGCAGCTAAATTTTGTGCCATCTTCATCCGTAACCATGCTGAATTTTCAATAGCTGTTTTAGTCAGGCTTTTAAGTCTAGAATAAATTAAAATATCTGCTTTTTTAGCATAGCCTGTAAAATAATCTGATTGTTCCAAGTAATCAATAACATTTTAGGACTTAGGGAAAGCAGTTCGATACTGTTCGTAATGCAATAAAATCCAATGCTCAAAGGCAATACTTGAAAAAGCAAGATTCACACCATGTTTCTTGGCTTCTGAAAATGCTTGTTCGTGTTTGGTATAACCATCTTTATCAAAAACTGCCCAAACTTCATCATAATTATTTATTTCTTGTTTGGCGAGTTTGACCAGATTCATCGCATCTGTTTTAATAGATTCACCTTCTTTTTTTGCTGCTTTGATTTGGTCTTCTTCACTTGGATAAACTTTGACCGCATATTTCTCAAACACATCATCTTGTTGAGCAATCTCCTCAAAGTAAATTCGTTCTGTATTAGTTCCTTCACATACTATGTAGATCGACTGCTTTAACTGTTTTCGTTTATTCTCTCTTTTTTTATTCATCACCAAACATAAATTCAACTTCTTTAATATTAGGTTGACCACCAAATTTACCTTGCATATACCATTGGTCAAAAGGTTCATCACCTTTTACCTTGTCAAAGTCTTGGGCAGAAAAGAGTTGTGTTTCACCATATTTATTTTTTTCGGTAAACCATATTTGGTCTTTTCTTAACAATTCTCGATCGAGCAATGTAGTTTCATGGCTAGCAAAAATTAGTTGGGCATTACGGGGATTAGTTGACGGATGGTGAAATAACTTAATTAAAAACTTACACAGTTTGGGATGTAAACTATTATCTAATTCATCAATAACTAGAATATGACCTTCATTTAAAATAAATAAAATTAGAGTGCCAATAGTATAAAGTGTCATAGTTCCTATTGATTCTTCATGAAAAAATGAAAATTCACTTTCACCAGTAAACACATTATTTTTAAATGTTTTGTGAACTGCAAATACCTCATATTTATCACTCATTATTAAATTTTTAATATCCTCTGGCATCTCTTCATCAAATTCAGAAGTCATTGATTTTTCCTCAATATTAATTCTATCGATATGAGTGTCGGCAATTTGGATGAGCTTACTTAATTTCTTTTTCAGTTTTTCATCTCCTTGTAATGATTGGTTGACATGACGTATTAATGATTTTTTTGTTTGATTATCATAGGCTGGGAAAAAAGCATAGGTTTTTAAGTATTCATAGATTTTTTGCATTTGTTCATGTTCTTCACGAGCGACTTTTGATAAATAAGGATATTTAGTTAAAGCTTTATTTGAAAAAGAGCGCTTGTCTTGAAAATAATCACCGCGTTTGACCTCATTTTTTGTACGAATGAATAAGTTTGACTTTCTTTTTTTAGGGTAAAAATCTAGCTGTTCGTGATGAACTTCTCGACTATCAAAAGCAATTTGATAGTCATACATAATTCCTTCAAGAATAAAACTCAGCTTAAAAATAGAAGGCTGGCTTAATCGCGATTCATCTAACTTAAATGGTTCGTAATAAGGAATTTTATGATCGACATCAATATTGAGAGTCTGAATATAGGAAATAAGTCTATGTAAAGCCTTGAGAATATTTGATTTACCAGAAGCATTGGCTCCATAGATCGCAGCCGAGTTAAGCAATCGCAGTTTATTGCCTTCGATCGGCACAAAAGTATTCTCATTCTTCCTGCTGGAAGAGTCTGCAATCATACTTAATGTTTGCTCTTCTTTAATTGACCTAAAGTTAGTGACTGAAAAATCAATTAACATAGAGGAACTCAACTTTTAATTAGATAGAATCACTCAGCCAATATCTGCCAATGAAATAGATAGATAAATATCTCAATAATTATAACTCTTGACGGACTTTACAAGATATTATATGAGTGTATGAGCTTTTGTAAACCGACTCGGCATGACGATCGCCAACCTTCGATCGACTAATGTACCCCTGTATGTCACAATAGAGGACTGTCATTAGAGTAAAGAATTTATTGTGAGTCCTACTGCCGAAGTCAGCAATAACCTAAATGCGGGCGCTCTGCCAACCGTTACCGCTACCCCAGCCCGCCGCGCTGTTTTTCCCTTCACTGCGATTGTTGGCCAGGAAGAGATGAAACTGGCGCTGCTTTTGAATGTCATCGATCCCAAAATTGGCGGAGTGATGATTATGGGCGATCGCGGTACAGGCAAATCTACCACAATCCGCGCCCTCACAGATTTACTGCCAGAAATTGAAGTCGTGGCTGACGATCCTTTTAACAGCCATCCCACCGATCCAGATTTGATGAGCGATGAAGTGCGCGATCGCACTTTGCATCACGGTACAATGCCGATCGCCCGCAAAAAAGTACAAATGGTAGACTTGCCACTCGGCGCTACCGAAGACAGAGTGTGCGGTACGATCGACATTGAGAAAGCTTTGTCCGAAGGAGTTAAAGCTTTTGAACCAGGCCTTTTAGCTAAAGCTAACCGCGGCATTCTTTACGTCGATGAAGTCAATTTGCTCGACGATCACTTAGTCGATGTTTTGCTCGACTCCGCCGCCAGCGGTTGGAATACAGTTGAAAGAGAAGGGATTTCAATCCGCCACCCAGCTAAGTTTATTTTAATTGGTTCCGGGAATCCAGAAGAAGGAGAATTGCGGCCGCAATTGCTTGACAGATTTGGAATGCACGCAGAAATTCGCACTGTAAAAGATCCTAATCTGAGAGTAGAAATTGTCGAACAACGATCGAGTTTTGACCAAGATCCGCCCGAGTTTCTCGCCAAATATCAGCACCAACAAGACGATATGCAGCAGAAATTGGTGGAAGCCCAAGAAAGATTAAAATCCGTAAATCTCGATCGCGATTTGCGAGTAAAAATTTCCCAAGTCTGCGCCGAATTGGACGTAGACGGGCTACGAGGCGATTTGGTCACAAATCGGGCCGCGAAAGCTTACGCCGCCTTAGAATGCCGAACAGAAGTCACTGTGGACGATATTCGCAAGGTAATGACTCTGTGTTTGCGCCACCGATTGCGGAAAGACCCGCTCGAATCCATAGATTCCGGCTATAAAGTGACTAAAGTGTTCGATCGAGTATTCGGCCTAGAAACAACCGAAGGTTAGAGCATCGATGGCCAAGAGTAGTATCTTAACAAATGGAACCTCTGCGAGTCGGCTTTAAATTCTGATAAACCCTGACGGTGTTACGCTGCACAACCCTGGACAAACAGGGCATACGCGATAGCAATACTCTCACTATTGATAGAGAGAGCAAAGGAGCCGTCCCTCAAAG
>NZ_JAEQDD010000096.1:0-24786 GCF_020737885.1 Microcoleus sp. PH2017_34_RAT_O_A
ACGAGGTTTATACCGTTCTGCTCAGAAATCAATTCTGAATGCAGATGTTAACGGTGCGGCAAACATCATTAGGAAATCAAAAGTAGCCATAGACTCAATAGTTGAGCGAGTGGGTAGCGGGTTACTGACTAACCCTTTAAGAATTAAACTTTGGGCGGATTCATCCCCCAAAGTTTGTCCTTAAGAATCCCCGCGTCTTCAGACCGGGGAGTGTCAATAATCAATTTTAGGCCAGATTTGTGGCAACAAGCTGATACTAATCACTTCTTAAAGTTAATCGGGATCGTCTTTGATAAGGAGCCAAAATAATGCCCAGTGCAGTACCAATTATTATAGTTGAGCCAACGCCAACGCCAACGCCGGAGACAACGCCAACGCCGACGACACCAACACCGACGACGCCGACACCGACGACGCCGACACCGACGACGCCGACACCGACGACGCCAAGGCCTTCCGACGACACATTGGGCGGCATAGACGACACATTGGGCGGAGGAAAAGGTACCGTACCCTCAATCATCGGGGGCGTACTTCGGGGAACAGAAACCAACGACTCGTTAGTTGGCAGTCCCGGCCCCGACGTGATTTCCGGGCTGCAAGGCAACGACAACCTGCAAGGATCTGGTGGCGATGATTTAGTTTTTGGCAATGATGATGAGGACGTATTGTTTGGTGGCCCCGGCAACGACGTGCTCGACGGCGGTTCAGGACTCGATACCCTGTACGGAGGCAAAGGCAGCGATTCCCTCGACGGGGGAAATAACCCCGATTTGTTGTACGGCAATGACGGCAACGATACGGTAATTGGAGGCGAAGGCAAAGATACAGCCTACGGCGGCAAAGGCACCGACAGCTTGCGCGGTGGGTTGGGCGACGACAGCTTTTTGGGCGATCGCGGCGATGACGTTCTCTGGGGCGATCAAGGTAATGACTCGCTCTTCGGTGGCGAAGGCGAAGACTTGCTATTTGGCAACGAAGGAGGCGACTGGCTCTACGGCAATGGCGGCGCGGATACCATTTTTGCAGGTGACGGCGATGACATCGTGTTCGGCGGTGCTGGGGACGACATCGTGGACGGTGGTGCTGGCAACGATATTCTTTGGGGCGAAGCAGGCAAAGACATAGTAGCAGGAGGCGAAGGCAGAGATGTCTTCGTTATCGGTACCTTCAGTACCCCCGGTGGCAGCAGCAGCAACGGCACTAACCCAGCATTTCTCACCACAGGCGGCCCGGATATCGCCGATGCTGATATTTTCACAGACTTTCGCCAAGGTGAAGATGCGATCGGGCTGAGCGGCGACCTCAAGTTTGAAGATTTGGTAATCTTCCAAAGCACCGACAGCAAAGCCGGCAGCACCATTATTCGCAACGGCGTCAGCGGCGACTTTTTAGCAGTATTGCCCGGAGTAGACAGCAGAACCTTGGGACGCAGCTCATTTGTAATTGCCCCCATAGTTCCAGGCAGCGCCACCCCACTACCAGCTCCGACGCCGACTCCGAGTCCGACGCCGACTCCCACACCGACGGCAAGTCCGACTCCCACACCAACTCCGACACCGAGTCCGACTCCCACACCCACAGACACTCCGACTCCCACAGACACTCCGACGCCGAGTCCGAGGCCAATCTTCCCCACGCCGACGGCAAGTCCGAGTCCAACGCCAACGCCGACAGGAAGCCCGACACCGACAGGAAGTCCGACGCCGACAGGAAGTCCGAGTCCGACACCTGTCAATCAGCTTCCAGTCGCAGTTAACGACAACTTCACTACGGTTTCAGGTCAAGGTCTCACTTTCAACGTTCTGTTGAACGACACCGATGCAGACAAGAACCCTTTGACGGTTACGACTTTTACCCCAACAGCCAAAGGAACTCTGACTCCCTTGGGCGGCGGCGACTTCCAATACACCCCAAATGCTGGCTTCTCTGGTTCTGACAGCTTCAGCTACTCGATCTCAGACGGCAACCGCGGCACTGCTCAGGCAACAGTAACTATCAACGTCAGCAACCCCCCACAGCTAGTTATTAACGATGGTGTGGTGGTTGCCAAAAGTGCTCCGACTCAGACAATCACCGCCGCCGATTTGTTGGTGACAGATCCCGACAACCCTCCATCGGAAATTGTTTACACGATTACTAAAGCCCCCGACGCTACCAGAGGTTTTGTGCAAAGGGGCACCACATTTCTCAACGTGGGCGGCAAATTTAGCCAAGACGATGTCAACAACAACATTGTCAAATACAACTTGTTAGCAGGAGGTGGCAGCGACAGTTTCACGTTTACAGCCTCCGACGGGTCTTCAAAGATCGGGCCGGCATCCTTCAGCATTACGGTGGTAGATAATATTGTCGATCGCACCGCACTTCCTGCCAGCAGCTTTACAGGCAGCAACATCAGCGACTACATCATCGGCGGGGCAGGCAACGATACCATCTCAGGCGGTGCCGGGGACGACATCATCGACGGCAGGGGCGGCGACGACTTTGCATTCGGTGATGCAGGCAATGACTCGCTGCTGGGTTCGATCGGCAACGACAACCTCGACGGCGGACTGGGCAACGACACCATCGATGGCGAAGATGGCATAGATTCGCTAGTTGGCGGACTGGGCAACGATTTGATGTTCGGCGGCAATGACAATGACATCATCTCGGGCGGTGACAACGGCGACACCATTGACGGCGGCGCTGGGAATGATTCGATATTGGGAGAAGCCGGCGAGGACTCGATACTTGGAGGCAGCGGCACCGACACATTATTGGGTGGAATTGGCGATGACTCGATCGAGGGCGGTGCCGGCGACGACATCCTCGATGGCAGCATCGGCAGAGACTTGCTCGATGGCGGTATCAATAACGATTCGATCTCCGGCGGCGATAGCGAAGACACCATTTTAGGTGGAGAAGGCAGCGACACCGGACTCGGAGGTGCGGGCAACGACTACATATTAGGCGAGGGCGGCGGCGACTCCCTGTTGGGCGAAGCGGGCGACGACACTGTAGACGGCGGCGCCGGTAGCGACTGTCTCAGCGGCGCCTTCGGCAACGACTTGGTATTGGGTGGCGATGACAATGACTCGCTTTCCGGCGGTGCGGGCAATGATATTTTGGGCGGCGGGAACGGTTCTGACTTGCTCACCGGCGATGCTGGTAATGATTTCTTCTACTACGAAACTCCGAGTGAAGGTGTAGATATCATTACTGACTTTAATGCTAATGGCACCGGCACCGACAGATTCTTGTTCAGGTCGTCAAATTTCGCAGGTTTAACCAACTCGGGAACTACTAACGATTTCACCAGTTTTATCGTCAGGAATATCGGCAGTGGCGGCGACAACATCAGCAAGCAAGAAGTGATTTTGTTTGAATCTAAATTTGACAACGCTCAAGCAATCAATGCAGTGTTGAAGAATCAAAACGGTTCGAGCAAAACTGGAGCTTTCTTCGTGTACCTGAACAATACTTTTAACCAGTATGTTCTCGGCTTTGACCCGAATGTGGCAGACGACAGTCTCCCAGCTTTCGATTTGGCAGTGTTGAATTCTATTCCTACAGTGCCGGGAGCTCTTAGCACCGTCATTACTGCCTCTGACTTTAAGTTTATCTAGTCGTTTTTGAGTAGCGTCGCAAGGAGTCCGAAAAATGCCCAGTGCAGTACCAGTAATTATTATACCGGAGACCACTCCTACGCCGTCGCCGGGGACAACTCCGTCGATGACGGGGACTTCTCCGTCGATGACGGGGACTTCTCCAACGATGACGGGGACTTCTCCGTCGATGACGGGGACTTCTCCGTCGATGACGGGGACAACTCCGTCGATGGCGGGGACAACTCCGACGATGACGGGGACAACTCCGTCGATGACGGGGACAACTCCGACGATGATGGGGACAGGCCCGGGGATTTCGATCGTACCGGTGCCTCGACCAACTCCGACTGTACCCACGCCTCCCCCACAGCCGCTGTTTGTCGATGGTGTAGTTGTCGCCAATGACGGGAATAACTATTTAATCGGCAGCTTGTTCAACGACACGATTTCCGGGCGCGACGGGGACGACACGATTCTGGGTCGGGACGGGGACGATATCATCAGGGGCGAAGACGGTAACGATTCTCTCAATGGTGGCGCTGGTAAAGATATCGTTGAAGGCGGGCGCAGTAATGACACCGTGCGGGGCGGCAAAGGCGATGACTTGGTTTCTGGCGACCAGGGCAACGATGCAGCTTTTGGCGACCAGGGCAACGATGTTGTCTTGGGTTCGGAAGGCAACGATACGCTGTACGGCGGTAAAGGCAATGACTGTCTGCGCGGAGGTGCGGAAGACGACCTGATTTTTGGCGACAAGGGCAGTGACACTGTTTTTGGCGACACGGGCAATGACTGCCTGATCGGCGCTGCGGGCAATGATATTCTTTTGGGCGCCGACGGTGGGGATGTCATCAGCGGCGGTGTTGGTAACGATACTGGTGAGGGTGGCGAGGGTGATGACCTGCTATTTGGAGGAGATGGCAATGATGCTCTGTCTGGAGATGCTGGGGATGATATTCTGACGGGCGATCGCGGGTCTGATACTCTGACAGGAGGCGAGGGTTCGGATATCTTTGTTCTCGGTAGGGTGGGTACGTCGGTTTCTAGTAGCGGGTTTCTGACTACTGGCGGCCGCGAGATCGGTGATGCTGATTTAATCAGAGATTTTAAGGCAGGAGATTCGATCGGCTTGGCTGGAGGTCTGAACTTTACACAGTTAAACATCTTCCAGGGTCAAGGCTCGAATTCTAGCAACACGATTATTCAGGACAAGCAAACTGGCGAATTTTTGGCGGTGTTGGTTGATGTGCGACCTGGTTCGCTAGATGAATCTAGGTTCACTACGGCTCGAATACCGCGCGTAGAAGATAATCCCTTTACTATTCAGGGGACAACGGCTTCCCCGACACCAACGGGGACAACGGCTTCCCCGACACCAACGGGGACAACGGCTTCCCCGACACCAACGGGGACAACGGCTTCCCCGACACCCTCAACGGGGACAAAACCTGTTACGACACCGCCACCGACGGGGACAACTGCTTCTCCAACTCCGGCAACAAGTCCGACTCCGGCAACAAGTCCAACTCCGGCAACGAGTCCGACTCCGGCAACGAGTCCGACTCCGGCAACAAGTCCGACTCCGGCAACAAGTCCGACTCCGGCAACAAGTCCGACTCCGGCAACAAGTCCGACTCCGGCAACAAGTCCGACTACCGGGGACAAATCCGAGTCCAACTCCGTCGCCGGGGACATTACCGACACAGGTTCCGAGTCCGACTCCATCACCGGGGACAACTCCGAGTCCGAGTCCTTCTATTGTCCCGACTCCAACTGCGACAACCCCAACTCCTCCGCCTTTCGGTGGTGGGCCAGTTCCGCCGAGTTTTACCACTCCGACTCCTAACGAACTGCCGATCGTCGAAACTGGTAAAACGCTGACAGCTTTGCAGAATTCGCCTCTGTCTCTAAGTATTTCGCAGCCGACAGATCCAGAGGGCCAACCATTGTCGATCGGAGTAATCGGAGTGCCCAATCCGAATTTCGGTCAAGTAGTTGTCGGTACAACTCCGATCGCCCTGAACCAAAAACTGACAGTTCAGGAATTACTCGGCCTGCAATTCCAACCTAAAACTGATGTAATCGGGTCAGCCGGTTCCTTCAGCTACAGCGTAGCGGACGATCAAGGTGGCACGGCGGCAGCCTCAGTTGCGATTAACATCAACTCTTTCAATACATCGTCAACCCTTCCGACTAGCTTGCCGCCGGTGCTTGGCGATGACGGCATCGTATTTACGAATACGAATAATTTGCTGCCGACATTCATCGACGTACTCGCCAACGATTCCAGCCCGCAGAAAGGGCCACTCAGCATTATCAATGTCGGCACGCCAAAACTGGGCATAGCTGTGAATCTCGGCACTCAGGTGCAGTTCATCCCCGGCAACGTAGCGGGTACAACTACTTTCACCTACAGCGTCAGCGACGGATTCGGGACAATTCCGGGCACAGGTACGATCGCCGTTTCCATCTTGGCGGCTGATAGCGGGCCTAACAAATTGGTTGGTGGTTCTTTGCCGGACAATTTGAACGGTTTTGCAGGGGCAGATACTGTTGACGGCCAAGGCGGCAACGATACGATGAACGGCGGTTTGGATAACGACGTGCTCGTAGGCGGCCTGGGTGCAGATACCATGACGGGTGGCGGTGGTAGCAATCAATTCCGCTATACCAGTCCTGCGGATGGCGGGCTGGCCTTTGATGCGGCTTCTTCGGCGGCCATCAATGCTGCGATCGCCGCAGGCGGATACGATGTGATTACTGATTTTACCGGTCTCGGTGTGCCGATCGCCGATCAATTTAACTTTGCCCCCGGATTCCCGAATCTCAATAGTGGCACCCTAGTTCTACTGAACGTGCAGACAACTGTTTCTGCAAATATTCTGGGAGGAAGTGCATTCTTGTTTGCCTACGATTCCGGTGGCAATACATACATCATTTATGACGGCAATGGCAATAACCTCGCCGGCAACGATTCTCGCATTTTGGCGAAGTTAAATGGTGTAACAGGAGTTTCTTCTCTTTCGGGATTTGACTTCACGTTTATCTAGGAATAGATAGAAGACGCTCGCGGTTGAAACCGCCTCTATACAAACAAAACCCACCTCCGTGGGTTGAAGAGTAGAACAGCGGGCTGTTGAAATTACGTTATTTTCTTCAGTCCGCGGAGGCGGACTTTGTTTGTGTAGACGCGGTTTCAACCGTACGTCCTATCTAAATCGGATTTTCATCAGAAAAAAGTCCCAATAAAGGGCCGAGAATCGCGCCAAAAACAAAGCCGCCGGCATGAGCCCAATAGGCAACTCCCCCGGATTCCATGCCCACACTTGCCGGCGCATTCAAGGAAGCTAAGCCGCTCAATGCTTGCTGTGCAAACCAAAATCCGAGAAAGAAGAAAGCGGGAACTCTGACTGTAGTAATAAAAATGCCCAGAGGTAGTAAAGTAAGAACTTTGGCTTGGGGATATCTGAGAATGTATGCGCCCATCACGCCTGCGATCGCGCCGCTAGCGCCCAGGGAAGGAATAGCCGATGATGAGGAAAAATACCACTGAGTTAGTGATGCTAAAACGCCGCAAGTAAGGTAAAATATTAAATATTTTACGTGTCCTAAACGGTCTTCTACGTTGTTACCAAAAATCCACAAAAATAACATATTTCCGGCAATGTGGAGAAAGCCTGCGTGCAGGAATTGCGAGCTAATTAGTGTCGTCCATTCGGGAAATGGCGAAACTGGCAGAGACACCCGACACATATTGCTTAACTGGCAAGGAACGACCGCCCAAGAGTAGAAAAATTGCGTTAATTGGCGATCGCCCAAACTGAGTTCGTACAAAAATACTAATACGTTTGCAGCAATCAGCCCGAAGGTAACGTAGGGAGTGATACTGGTGGGATTGTCATCGCGTAAGGGAACCACAGTTTTTTTATCCTCAACATCAAAATATTGGCAACACGATATCGTATTTGCAGGCCAAAAGTCTTCTGTCGGAAGGAAGAATTTATTAGGATTAGTCAGCAGTCATTAGTTATTAGTCAGTTGGTTGTCTCTAGAATTTATCTATTGTCAGGATTGCCGTAAATCATTTGGGAAACTTTGGGGGGGGTGTCTCCGATGTGAAAAGCGCGGGCTGTTTCTTCGATCGCGCGATCGGCATTTGTGACTCGCTCGAATTGGCGTTTGTGCTCTGCCCAAGATTCGACAATTATCGTTTCTACAAATCGGCTGGGATGGGATAAATCTTGATACAATCCCCACTGAATCGCCCCGTCGCGCCGCCTGGTGCGACTTAGTGCTTGCATTACTTGTTTAAAACTATTTGCATCGGCCGGATCGATGCAGTATTCTAAAGTAATTAATACCGGGCCGTCGTTGGGAGATGGTTCAAAAGAGTGGGCTGGTTGCTGCCAGTGCAGGGAAGATGTTAAATCCATTTTTTCCGCACATCGGAGACGGTAGCGAGTGGCGAGGGCTGTAGTCGCGATCGCCCCAACTCCTGCCATGTTTAAACTAACAGAAATTCCTGCTTGCTGGGCAATGATTCCCCACAGCAAACTCCCGAAAGTCATGCTGCCTTGAAATACTAACAAATATGTCGCTAATGCTCTTGCCCGCACCCATGTAGGAACGGCTGTTTGAGCAGCTACATTCAAACTTACCATCACTGTCAAAGACGACAATCCCACCACCAGCATCGCCGCGCATACTGCATAGAAATTGCGCGCATAACTCAATACCAGCATCATTGTTCCAAACACCGCCGATGCGGCTGCTACCGACAAATCAGTCGAAATTCGCTGCCGGATTTTGGGCAAAATAAATGCTCCGGCTAACCCACCGATTCCCCAAAAACCGAGAATTATCCCGTATCTAAAAGCATCTAAACCTAATTCTCGGCGACCCAAAAGTGGCAGCATGGCAAACAAAGCGCTGGCAAAGAAAATATATGCCCCAGCGCGGATCAGGACTGCTTGAAAAGGTGGAGAATAGCGCACGTAGCGGATTCCGGCTTGCATTGCGCCGATAAATCTTTCTGCGGGTAAAGCTGTTTCTTGGGGCTTTCTCTGCCACGTATAAATGACTAGAATGACTCCGATAAAGGAAGCTGCATTCAGCAAAAAGACGAAGCCTGTTCCGGCGGATGCGATGATAATTCCTGCTAAAGCGGGGCCTACGGATCGCGATAAATTGATGACAATTCCGGTCAATGTTACGGCTGACGGCAGTTGTTCTTTGGCAACTAATTCGGGGGTAATTGCTTGCCAGACTGGCATATTTACGGCGCTGCCGATGCTCATCACAAAGGTTAATGTTAGGAGTATCCAGGGAGTTGTGAGGTTGGCAACGGTGAGAATTCCCAAAAGTGCTGCGGCGGCAAGCATCCAGCCTTGGGTGAATAATAGCAGGCGGCGTCTGTCAACTACATCGGCGATCGCGCCGGCGGGCAGCGCTAGCATGAAAAATGGCAAGCTGGATGCTGCTTGCATCATGGCAATTAGCAGGGGCGACGGGGATAGGGATGTCATCAGCCAGGATGCCCCTACGTCGTGCATCCAGGTGCCGATGCTGGAAACTCCCGAGGCCAGCCAGAGGGCCCGAAATACGGGCTGGGCTAGGGGACTCCACATTGAGGCGGGCTTTGGTGCGGTGGCGCTCATGTTTGGATAGGGAGAGTTTGCGATCGAACTTTATCTTACATCACCTGAAATTATTGTTTTTTTAATACCATGACTAAAGCCCCTCCTTCTTGACAAAATCATCAAAATTAGGCTAATCTCAAAACGTCGAGCGAGACGACTGGTCTAGTAACATTGTTTATGAGTGGAAAAGTTGCCATCAAAGAAGATACCAAACTTGCTCTGATTAAAGCAGGGCGACGAATCATTGTGGAAAAAGGATACAATCACGCCGGAATTCAGGAAGTTTTGCAAGCGGTAGGGGTTCCGAAAGGCTCTTTCTATCACTTCTTCAGTAGCAAAGAAGAATTCGGTTTGGCAATCATCGAGTACGATTCCCAAATGCACGATCGCATTGTCGAACAGTATTTAGGTGATATCAATCTCACTCCTCTGAATCGGCTGAAGCGTTATTTTACCTTTAAGTTAGAGGAATTTGAAACTCTGCAATACCGAGAAGGCTGTTTGTTTGGCAATCTCAGCCAAGAAATGGCCGATCAAAACGATCGCTTTCGCCTGCGGTTGCAAGAAGCTACGGATCGCTGGCGAGATCAGTTTGCTGAGTGCATTGAAGCTGCCCAAACTGCGGGTGAAATCTCCAAAAACCAAAAGGCTCAAGACTTAGCAGAATTTTGTTTAAATAGTTGGGAAGGTGCTTTGTTGCAAATGAAACTGAGCAAAAGTGATGCTCCGCTGAAGAACTATATTCAGTTTATGTTTGGGATGATTTTAAAGTAGCTCAAAAAGTTGAACGATCGCTGGATCTGTCTCAATTCAACTTGTCCGCAAGTTTGGCAACATACAGCAAATTCCACATTTATGAAGTACACTCGCTCCCCGTAGGGACACGGCACTGCCCAAGGCGTGTCAACTTAAGCCTGAAAGCCTTGATAAATGTCGTTTTTACCATAGTCCAGATCCCCCTAAATCCCCCTTAAGAAGGGGGACTTTGAGTACGTTCTTGTCCCCCCCCTTAAGAAGGGGGGCTAGGTAGGGCGGTTTTATTGTCGTCAGACAAATTAGGTACGTAGTTGCGCTTCAGCGCTCCTTATAATATTAGGAAAGAGCGCTAAAAGCGCAACTACGTACCTTGGCCCAAACGCGAGCCGACATTTGAGCGATACTTTTGGTAGTTTTATATTTCCTATCCTGACAATAAAACCACCCTACTTCTTAAGGAGGGCTAGGGGGGATCTAGATTTAATAGTCAAACAGCAATCTCTGACTGGATTTGACCTTAAGTTGACACCTATGGGCTCTCGGAGTGTCCCTACACTTCACAAACCTCGAATACGCTACATATAGATCAATACGGTTTACTTAAGATTGTCATTGCGAGGAACGAAGCAAACAAGAGTATCTATTTTTCATAGGGTTTTACCCCAGGGCGGTCTTAAGTAAACGGTATTGAATTATATTACCCACAATGAGGAAACCGCACTGCCGTTTCCCTGCAATTAATCGAGGTAGGGAAACGGCAGTGCCGTTTCCTCCGTTTATATCATCCCGATGTAACCGGAATTGATATCAGGAATATTTTTATGTTTTATCCTCAGATTTCTATGAAAACTCCGACACTTTCTACGGCCATTATGCTAACCGCACACAAAGCATAAATTCCCGTTCCTACCGTTACTTGTACGGTGTCTGCATTGATGATTTTGATGAGTTTCCAGCTATCACCATTCTTTTGATAAAGCGTCCAAGAACGGATGTTTTTATCGACGGGATTTTTCCACTGCAAAACATTGCTATTCCCCACTTTTTGTACTACCACTGATACTGGAGGGGCCGGCGGCTTTCCATTTTGCCAAGGCATCGCGGGAACGAGTGCGGGTTGCGCGTATGTAGTGGATTTAAAATTGTCGTAGATTTGCTGGCGGTTGTCGCTAAATGCTTTCATGCTGAAGAAAACATTGCCTAAAGCTAAGCTGTCTTTAGAGTTGCGCGTAATCTCAATTTGATTGTTTATTTCCTGCACAGTCCACTTGTTGCCGTCAAGTCTTCCTAAGTTGTTTCCTACATAAATATGTCGGTTTTGGGGGTTGTTTTCTAGCCACCATTGTAGTAACATTGGATAGCTTTGAGCTGTTTGATCGATGCGCCAGTAAAGTTGAGGATTTAGATAATCTACCCAACCTGATTCTAACCATTTTTTGGCGTCGGCATAGAGTGTTTCGTAGGCATCTAAGCCGCGACTTTGTGGTGGTTGTCCTGGTCGATAAATCCCGAACGGACTGATGCCGAATTTTACGTTGGGTTTGACTGTTTTAATTCCTTGTCCGAGTCTTCTAACTAATTTGTTGACGTTTTCGCGCCGCCAGTCTCCTAAATTCATTTTGCCGCCTCGGGAGACATAACTATTGTAAATCTTGCTGTCGGGAAATTGTTTACCGTCTATGGGATAGGGATAGAAATAATCGTCGAAGTGAACGCCGTCTATATCGTAGCGCTTAACTACGTCTAAAATTACGTTGTAAGTCTTGTCTAAAACTAAATCAATTCCCGGATCCATCCACAAGTCGTCGCCCCACGGATAAACGCATTCGGGATTGGTAACTGAGATGTGAGGGCGGACGTTGGGAGGGGTTTGAGTGGAAACTTTGGCGCGGTACGGATTGAACCAAGCGTGAACTTCGATGTTGCGTTTGTGGCTTTCTGTAACGGCAAATGTTAAAGGGTCATAATAAGGTTCGGGTGGTTTTCCTTGGGTTCCTGTCAGCCATGCACTCCAAGGTTCTAATTGTGAGGCGTAAAGGGCGTCGCCTGCTGCTCGAATTTGGAGGATAATTGCATTGAAATTCATTTCTTGCAGCCTGTCCAGGATTTTCAGGAGTTCGGCTTTTTGCTGTTCTGTTGAGAGTTTGTTGCTGAATGGCCAGTCAATATTCCACACGGATGTTATCCAAACTCCGCGAAATTCTCGCTGGTGGTTGACGTAAACTTGCGGCCTGGGAACTTTACTGAGAACTATAATATATTGATTGTATATTTGTGGCGCTCTTTTGAGATATACTAATGCTTGATAAACCCAGGCGACTACATCGGCTCTGGTGGCGTTTCCGGCGGGATTTAATAGGTTTAAATTGGGGGCGTTGACGACTATTTCGGATTGGGTTGCTATGACGATCGCCTTTTTGGCATAATTAGGAATTTCTGTGCTGTCTTGGTAGATGTTTGATAGAACCAGATTGCTTGTCGGTACAGCGTTTGACCCAAATATGCCGCTGACTAAGGCAACTAATGCTTCGGCCCTGGTAATCAGGCTTTCGGGTTTAAACAGGTTGTCGGGATAGCCGGAGATAAATCCTCTTTTATATGCTGCTTGAATGGCTGTGGCGGCCCAGTGGGTGGCGGGAACGTCGATAAAGGGTATGTAGGGCCGTTTGTCGGGTACGGGAAAGGCTTTGCTGACTATGGCGGCGAATTGGGCCCGGGTGAGGTTGCTGTTGGGGCGAAAAGTGCGATCGGGAAAACCGCTGATTACGGCCCTTTCTACTAAGCCATCAATGAATATTTTTGCCCAATGATTTTGAATGTCGGAAAAGCGATTTGTGCTGGAAACCATAGTTGTATTTATAATCGGGAATTGGGAATTGGGAATGGGGCATTGGGCATTGGGAATGGGGCATTGGGGAGCGGTTATTAGTTATTAGTTATTTGTTATTAGTAGCAAGTCACAAATAACTAATAACAAATAACTAATACAACTATAATTGCTATAGCAACTGTCAACTGTCAACTGTCAACCGACTACAGCAAACTGGCATTTTCGTAAAGCAGCCGGATGATATTGATGATTTTTTGTCCGTATAAAGGGTCAGAATTCCAGCGACCTGCAAGTTCGTTGACGGTGGGGGCTACGCCGCGCTTGACAAAACGAAAACGCACGTTTTCTTTAACTAAAGGTTGGTTGATTGGTTCGGTACTGGCGTAAGCTTTTAGGTGCTGAATTTGCGCTCTAATTCCTGTTCTGGCATCGGGAAAGGAAATGCCGGAATTTGTGGGGCTGACGATTCCCATGTCAGCAAAGTTGAATTGTTCTGGTTTGACTGCACCGCCAAAGTTGAGATAGTTTGTTTCTAAACACATTTGGCAAAAAGCTACGTCGTGATTGACGCCTTCTGCGGCTGCTTCTTGGACGTAAATTTGAGGTAGGTTGGGAAATATTACCAGGGCTTTGCTGTTTGTTTTGGTGAGAAATACTGTGATTTGTTGGGCGGTAGTTAAACCGCGTCCCATGATTTTTCCTACGCCGGAGAGGATATCACGGCGCGATCGCAGGGATACTGATGTGGTGGCCTGATCCCAAGTTACGGAAATGTCGCGATCGCGCAAATCGACAGCCCGCACGAATACTACTCCATTGTAGGTGATTCGGCGATCGGCTGTTTCTGGTTTAACATTGAGAGCGTCTAGAACTTCGGAAGGGACAAAAGCATTTCCGTTGACCAAAATGCCTTTGTCTTCGTGGGGCGCACCGTTGATTTGGATATTAATTAAAGGATAAACTATAGGTTTTGGTGTCGGTGTCGGTGTCGGTGTCGGTGTCGGTGCAGGTGTCGGTGTCGGTGTCGGTGTCGGTAAGGGTTTTAAAGGAGTATTGTTTAACCAAGCTTCAAGTCCGTCAGCGAGTCCGAGGGCGACATCACGGCGGCGATTTTGAATAGTTCGCAAGTCATCAATGTTAGTTAAAAAACCGAGTTCTATTAACAGCGAAGGAATATTTACGCGCCGACAGAATGCAAGGCTACCAACACCAGCTTCTGTATCTGCTCTTGCGCCACGATTCGGTATTTGTGGACACCTGCGTAAATAGCCATTTAAAATTAAATCTGCATCTGCTTTTCGTCTGGGGTTGCTACCAATATAAAACGCGCTAGCACCGCGGACTTGGGGATTAGAAAAAGCGTCTATGTGTATTTCAACCGCTACATCTCCCGGCTGAGAGCGACTATTGATCCAAGCGATACTTTCGATTAAGCTAAGAGTATCTGGTACAGAGAAGGTGTCTATACCTCGCTGCCGCAATTCAGGTACTAATAAATCCCGAGTGAGAATAAGTTCCTGGGATTCGGTGGTGCCAAATGCGATCGCCCCGGGATCGCGCACGCTGCCTTCAAACCCGCCATGCCCTGCTGAAACAAAAATAGAAGCCATTTAATAAAAATCTCCACCTTGCAGCTACTTGATGTCTGTTTTTTATGCTCGGCTTTTATTTTACCGCAAAGGCGTATATTTTATTATTGCAGCAAAAACTTGTAGTTGCGTTCTGGGTGGGGGTTCTCACCCCCGAACACAACTACAAATTTGTTAATCCGCGTGGAGATCACATTTTGACAGCGGGGCTAGTCGAAGGTTTAGGTGCCTTAATTTCCTGCGATACTGCACGGGTGCGGAAGAGTTTAGCAACGACTTGCTCGCACTTGGACAAATCCGCTTCTATCTGTGTAAAGATGTCAGTTGATACCGGATCTGTGAACTTCGCTCGCAGGTTGTTGATATCGACAACACCTGTTTGCAAATCGCCGAGAGTGCTCCGCAGCAAGAAGGTTTCATCTGTTCCTTGCACCGAGGCTTTTAATTTAGCGTATTTGTCAGCAAGTTGGGCGGGAATTGAGGGTTTTTCGCCGAAATCGCTGAGGCGGTTTTCGAGAGCGAGGATGTGTTTCTGTTTATTTTGGATCATTTCCGCCAGGAGCGATCGCAAATCGGCATCTCCGGTTTTTTCCGCATAATTCTGAAACGCTTCGCAAGCATAGCGTTCCCCTGCGAGGGCGGTATTCAAACCTTTCACAATGTCCGCTTGTGTCGAGCCGCCCCAACCATTAGCTAGTTTCCACCATTCTGCACTCGTATCAGTTTCTTCTGGCAAACCAACTGCTTTACCGCCGTAACCGAGGCGCGCTAAAATAGCGGTGGTAAATATTCCTAAATCTCCCGGTTGGCGGGAAGTAATCAAGTTACCGTCAACTACTAAAGGTTCGTTGATGTAGTTAGCTCCGGCATTAATCATGTCTGTTTTAATTGCCAAGAAACCCGTCGCATTTTTGCCTTTGAGTACGTCGGATTCAATCAAAAGTTGCGGGCCGTGACAAACAGCAGCGACTATTTTTCCTTGCTCCATCGCTTCTTTCACAAACCGCACTGTATTGGGATTTGTCCGCATTGTATCGGGAGCCATACCGCCGGGAATTACGACTGCATCAAATTCTTCTGCTAATGATTCAGTGGTAGTTCCGTCAGCTTGCTGGGCGACTTTACCATTTTTCCCTGCATACTTTTCGTTTGTCCGCGAACCGAGGACAACTACGTCAAATCCTGCTTGTTTTAAGGCGTTGTAAGGAACCAGAAATTCTGAATCTTCTACTCCATTTTCGATTAGTATGGCAACTCGTTTGGTGTTAGTTCCGTTATTTGTTGTCACAATCACTTTCCCTCAGGCTATCTTTTTATCTAAACATAAGTCACTTCTCGTTTTTTGAGCATCTGGCTAAAGTGATAAAGTAGTTATTCTTAAAAGCTGTTAAGGTGAGTCTTTAGAGATATTTTATAGTAGAGCAACACGATCAACAGTCAACAGTCAACAGTCAACAGTCAATGCACGTAAGAGGCTCCGTTAATGTCGATCGTTGTTCCGGTAGCGTGCTGGGCCAAACCAGACGCTAGAAAGGCGATAACGTTGGCGACATCTTGAGGAGGGGCGATTTTGCCGATCGGGATATCGCGCACAATCTGTGCTTCGCCACACTCCCTAATAAACTTATCCGACATTTCCGTACTCACAAATCCCGGCGCCACAGTAAAAGCCAAAATATTATCAGCCGCAAATCCTCTAGCAATGCTGCGAGTTAGAGAAACGATCGCACCTTTTGATGCAGCGTAGTGCAGATAATTCGGGTCATCGCCGCGAAAAGCAGCGCGACTTGCTATATTAATAATCGTACCAACCTTGCGAGTTTTAAAATGTAGAATTGCTTCCCGGCACAAATCAGCAACCGCAACTAAATTAACTTGTAGAGTTTGCTGCCAAGCCGACGACCAAATATCAAAATCGTCCTCGATACCAGCCGACTGCATAATCCCAGCATTATTAACTATAATATCAATATGACCGCGCCACTTTACAGCATCTTGCCACAAAAGAGAGGCCGCGTTTGGTAACATCAAATCTGCTGCTAATAAATAACAGCGATCGCCCGCCACACTTGCTGCTACCGATTCCGCCGCTTCCTGACTGCGACAGTAATGCAAAATCACCTCGGCCCCAGCATTAACAAGAGTCCGCACCGTCACTGCACCAATCCCTTTCGAGCCGCCCGTCACTAAAATTACCTTTCCAGTTAAATCAATCATTTCTCTCTCTCTTTTCTCTTTCTCTGCGCCCTCTGCGCCCTCTGCGGTTAAAAAAAATAAATCCCATTCACAAGCGAAATAGAATTTGCTATATGATAATTGTACATGATTAAATGTCCTCTTAAAAATAAATCAAAAAAATCGCCATGAAAGCAGTTGTGTTCGATCGCTACGGCAGCGTTGACGTATTGCAGTACCGAGAAGTAGAAAAGCCGATCGCCAAATCGAACGAATTGTTAGTCAGAGTTCGCGCTAGCAGCGTCAATCCCGTAGACTGGAAAATCCGGCAAGGACACCTGCAACTACTTACAGGATTTAACTTTCCTCGAATTGTCGGTTCCGACATCTCGGGAGTTGTCGTAGAAGTCGGCTCGGAAGTTACTAAATTTCAACCCGGAGATGAAGTTTATACATTCTTAAATCCAATCGCTGGCGGTGCTTGTGCCGAATACGCTGTCGTGCCAGAATCGAGTGCATCAATTAAACCTCACAACATCACCCATGTCGAAGCAGCAGCAGTACCCATCGCAGGTTTAACGGCTTTGCAAGCGTTGAGAGATTTGGGTGAAATTAAAGCAGGATACAAAGTATTGATTAACGGTGCTTCCGGCGGAGTCGGGATTTTTGCGGTGCAAGTTGCTAAAGCAATGAATGCGGAAGTAACGGGAGTTTGCAGCGCCAAGAATATAGAATTTGTCAAGGATTTGGGAGCAGATTGTGTTCTAGATTATGCAGAAATTGATTTTACTCAACAACCCGAAAAGTATGATATAATTTTGGATGCTGTCGGTACAAAGACATTTGCTGAATGCGAAAAAGTGCTGCAACCGGAGGGAGTTTATATCTCGACTTTGCCGAGTTTCGACAACCTCCCACCGATGTTGACTAGCTGGTTTATTCCTGGTAAAAAAGCTAAATTCATTCTAGCCAATGCCAACCCAGCCGACTTGGAGATTTTGCGGGAGTTAATCGAATCCGATAAAGTTGAGCCGATTGTCGATCGCACTTACAGCTTACCAGAAGTAGCCGGCGCCCACGCGTACAGCGAAACCGGCCGCGCTGTCGGCAAAATTGCGATCGGCATTGAAGAAGTCAGTTGACAGTTGACAGTTGACAGTTGACAATTAGTAGGGGCGGTGGATGGTGCGTGCCCGCCCTCTTAGTTGACAGTTAATAGTTAATAGTTACCAATTACAATTACCAATTACCAATTACCAATTAACAATTAACAAATCTAAAATTGCCCCATTACCGATTTCCGATTCCCCATTACCAATTCCCCATTCCCTATGACTGTGCCCTCAGACTTGGAGACATCCGAACAAGATTCCGACAACAACCTCGAACAAGTTAGCGCGGAAAATAGCATTTCACCAGTCGCTGATGATTTGATGGCTGTCAACAACTTAGAAGGTGCAGAAGTTAACTCAGAAAATATTGCACCAATTGCAGATGATTCTACGGATGTCGGCAACTTAGAAGCTGAAGAAGTTAGTTCGGAAAATAGCATTGCACCAGCCGCCGACGATTTTACGGATGTCAGCAACTTAGAAGCTGAAGAAGTTAGCGCGGAAAATAGCATTGCACCAATCACCGATGATTTCACGAATGTCAGCAACTTAGAAGCTGAAGAAGTTAGCGCGGAAAATAGCATTGCACCAATCACCGATGATTTCACGAATGTCAGCAACTTAGAATCTGAAGAAGTTAGTTCGGAAAATACTATTGCACCAATCGCCGACGATTTCACAGATATCAGCAACTTAGAAGCTGAAGAAGTTAGCGCGGAAACAGAAAATACTATTGCACCAATTGCAGATGATTCTACGGATGTCAGCAACTTAGAATCTGAAGAAGTTAGCGCGGAAAATAGCATTGCACCAGTCGCCGACGATTTCACGGATGTCAGCAACTTAGAAGCTGAAGAAGTTAGTTCCGAAAATAGCATTGCACCAATCGCCGATGATTTTCTCGGTTCCCGCAACCTCGAAAACGAATATCTCGACGAACTTCCCGACGAAGTTGAGATGTCTTTGTTCGACCATTTAGAAGAATTGCGTCAGCGACTTTTCTACTCGCTAATTGCCGTAGCAATAGGTGTAGTTGGTTGTTTTTTAACAGTTAAACCGATCGTACAATTGCTAGAAGTACCCGCCGGGCCCGTCAAGTTTCTGCAACTAGCTCCCGGTGAGTATTTCTTTGTTTCTATCGAAGTGGCGGGATACAGCGGTTTGCTGATTGCAAGTCCGTTTATTTTTTACCAAATAGCGCTATTTGTGCTACCCGGTTTGACTCGCAAAGAACGCGGGTTGCTCGGGCCAGTGTTTTTTGGTTCTAGTTTCCTCTTTTTGGGCGGGCTGGTATTTGCTTATATTGCTCTGATTCCGGCGGCGTTGAACTTCTTTGTTACCTACGGGGCGGATGTTGTAGAGCAGTTGTGGTCGATCGACAAATACTTTAAATTTGTACTGCTGTTAATGTTCAGCACGGGTTTAGCTTTTCAAATCCCGATCGTCCAAGTATTGCTCGGCGTTTTGGGCATAGTTTCTTCTCAGAAAATGCTCTCCGGCTGGCGTTATGTGATCTTAGGTGCGGCTGTTTTGGGTGCTGTTTTAACGCCTTCTACTGACCCTTTGACGCAAAGTCTTTTGGGAGGTGCGGTGCTCGCTCTTTACTTTGGCGGCGTTGGTTTGGTGAAGCTTTTAGGGCGGTGAAAATTAGGAATTTTGTAGTTTTTGGGCTGAGCGGGTTGTAGCAAAAATATGGTCGATAGCTCAAAAACTAGAGCTATCCGCCCTTGCTTGTGTGAATTTTGAACTCTGAAATCTCGATTCGGAAAAATTTAGCGCCCACCAAAATATGTGCGCGTATTCAGCGGACTCAAACCAAGCGATCGCGAAAGTTGTATAGGCGATCGCCACAGCTTCAATACCGATATTCGGCGACCTAATAACAGAGTAAAAGCAATATCCCCACAAGGTAAAAAAAGCAAGCAGCCCCAAAATACCTGTAGAAACAGCAGTATCCAAAATCCAATTGTGAGCTTTATAACTCGGTATTTTTTCAGTGCGAATCTGTCCGTTTATATCCAGGTAATCATAAGAAAACTGACCGAGACTTACGATTTGAGGAATGTTATTAGGATTGGCGACGAAAGGATATGCGATACCAAATCCGTTAAAACCCCAGCCAAAGAGAGGTCGTTTTTGAATGCCGCGCACAGCAACTTCCCACAAAGGCGATCGGCTGGACATTACTTGTGCGACAGATACCCGATTCCAGTCCAGCGGCCTTGTAAAGGTCATGGCACTAATTGTCAGCAATCCAATAAAAATAGCCGGGATTAATTGTTTGTAATATTGCCGTCCCAGCAAGTAAAATAGTGCTATCATTAAAGATATAACCGCTGTTCGAGTGTTGGTAAATAGCAAAGCAGGGAGAATGAGAAATAAAGCGAGACTGGAAGTGCGATCGCTAATTAACTTCCACTTCCAACCAACCAAAGAAATAACTGCGGCGAGAGTCAATACTATAGCTGCGTGGCCGCGATGCGAGTAAAGTGCGATCGGCTGCTGTCCGCGAAAAATCGTACTAGCCAAAACATCATTCCCGACCAACTGACCGGAAGTAGCAGTATAATCAATTTGCCAGCTAACAACTTGTGGAAAAACGCTAACAGCTACAACCACAGCTCCAATCAGCAAACCCCGCATTTGACAGCGAAACAATTCTGGATGCAGTTTTAACAGCAGCCTGTTAGTGAGGCTAAAAATAGAAATTAACAGCCAGTACAGCCAGCCGTCTCCCATTTGGTCTTGTCCCCAAAAAGAACGCTCCGGGAAAGGACTTTTCAGGGTAGAAATCGCTCCCACAGTCAAAAAAAATCCCCACAAAACCAGGCAGATTTTCCACTGCCGGGAAAAAGTTAAAAGTTTCCTTTCTTCCCATAAAAATGATAAATTTGAAAGCACAATCAGCAAGACAACAAAAACTTTAGGCTGCGTCCAAATTTCGCCGCGGCTACCTCCCCAAGGGTTGATGAGAATGAGACTAAAAGCATATAGCAAAGTGTAAAGTTTTTTCATTTCACTGTCCGCTGTTCGCTGTCAACTATCAACTGTCAACTATCAACTATCAACTATCCTGTCGCTTTTTCCGCAAAATACGCCGCATCGCAGCGAACCATAACAGCATTCCATTAGCCGCCAAAATACTCCCCGGTTCCGGTACAGCTTCCGCATCAATTGGCTTGGGTATTTGCCGCATCTTGAAACTTCCTTCCCTTTCCTGAAAAGCTAATTGAATGGGAAATGCTGTTTCTGGTGTTTCGCCAAATAATGAATCAATGCCAGTGATTCTAAAATTATCTACTGGATAACCCAATAAAGAAACAAAATCTAATTTATCTCCCGGACTGAAATTACCGAGGATCGAATCTCCTACTGCAACAGTAAATTGTTGGTCATCACCCGCAGGAAAATCAAGAATTTCAGTAAATAAAGTGTCTTCCAGAGATTGGAATTCAAAGCCGTAAGTAGTTGGAGGGTCAAACCAGCGACAGCCGGGAACTTTGTTGAAAACTTGCCAGCCATTTTGGATAGAATTGGGAAGGATGGGGTTTTGCTGTGTCAGGCCGCGCTTTTCTTTTCCGAATCCGCCACCGCCGCTAGTTGCTACGCTAAAATCAGGTGAATCTTGTGGGTCGTAAACATCGACAAACAATTCGTAATTGCCTCTGTCTTGACCGCGAGCACCTCCACCAGCAGCACGGAGATTGAGGTTGATATTGCCACTACTGCCTACAGTACCGGTTAGTGCGGAGGCAAAACCATTTCCTACAGAGCTACTGTTGTCGTCAAATCCCAGTCGAAAACCTGAGTTATTGTGCGTACTTAAAAATGTGTTGGGGTTGCAGCGATTGGAGGGGAGGTCGTTGTTTGTCCAAGCTATATATTTTGAACCGGGAGTAAGGTCAGAGACGTTAAAACGGTCTACTTCAAAACCGGAGGCAAGGCTGTCGGAAAATTTTTTAGTGGTTTTAGGAGGAGTAAATATGCTTTTCCAACCCCATGAGATACCATCATATATCGTGACTTCATTGGGTTTATTAAGGGGATCTTTTACCTCAGCCAAGTAAAGTTCTGCATCCCAAGCTTTGTTATTATAGATATCATCTCGAACAGGGTAATCACGAAAAAGAATTGTTTGATTTGGATATCTTACCGTTTTACCATAGGTATCGTAAAAAGGGTTAAATGTTTGCTTTTGTGGGTTTTGAGGGTCTAAAAAACTTAGTTGTGTCTGCTCTATTACAGTGTCAATTTTGTTCTCGAGAGTTCCGTAAGGTTGCTTAATGACTCCTTGAAGGGTAGATATATAGGCATGATTATTAACTACCCTTTGAATAAAATGAACATTAGTGCCTACTGGATCTTGACCAACGACCGGGTTGTAAAGAACTTGTATTTCTGCTCCCACATTGGGTGTAACAAAAGGAATATACACCCCAATATCAAACCGACCTTTTAAAGATTCTACTGATGGCGCTTTGTTAAATGTCCAACCGTTTTGCGCCCAAACGGATGAGGTCAGCAGGTTAAAAAAAGCATCCGTTCCGCCGACTGGTAGTTGCGACACAGTAGTTGTATAAGTAGTTACGGTGCCAATACCTTGCTGGGTATAAGATATTGAAGAACAATAAACAGAGCTTTGGGTACAGGGAGAATCTGGTCTTTGCGATGGCATTGTGAAAGAAAAAGCGAAACAGGCCCTACCTGTTAGCACAAACAGTAAAGGGGACGTTAATAAAACTATCCGGTATTGATGTAATCGCATTCTTAACAACTCCTTAACAGGGTAGGTATGGAAGAAAAATCTGTCTTGATATGAAATCGATATGAAATTGTGTCTCAATTGCTATTTATGTGCCAGGGTAAACTACGTAAACCTTGACAAAGGGCGTTGTTGCTTCACCTGTCCAAATCTCTCGTATTAGGTGTTCTTCATCTTTTTTAGGGTCATAGCACGGTCTTACAGATCGGGAACTGATATATCTGAATCTAATTTGATAATCACCAGGCTTTATGTTGTCAAAATACCACGACCCCCCCAATCCGTCAGAGCCTCCGATTAGCAGACTATTCTTCTGCCAAAAAACTTTGGTGTCCGGGAAAAAAGTTGCGTGTTCTCCTGGTTGAATTAAGGGACAAGCGAGTTGCGGAGAGTTTAGGAGTCTATCTCTACCTCCTTTGCTTTGTAATACTTTACCATCGGCTTCCACTATTTCTAAGGGAATTACAAGCAGGGGATCGAAAAAAGGTAAGCGAATAGGAGAAGGCGAGTTGTTTGTAATCCGAATAGCGAGCTGAATCAAGGTATTTACATCGGGTCGATTCTCAGGGATTAACCATACTCTATTTGGCACCAAAATTTCAAAGCGGATGCCATCAATTTCAACTGCATTCTTGTTAGTCGATTCTACAGATGTCAAGTTATATCCCCTCTCACTTTCCACCTCTTCAATCGCCATAACTTCTTTAGGCACATGACTCAATGCCACTAAGCCGGAAAGAATTAAAACTAATAAAAATAGGGAAAAGTGCTTCATCACATCAAACTGCCTTGCTTTCTGAAAGTGATTTATTAACTATAAAACTATATATTAGGACTGCTCCCTCAAAGTTGAAACGGTAAAAATACTGATTTTTTAGATGATAGTTTCCCGACCCTCTGCAATAAAACCACTAAGTCGCACTTTAATATGAATTTGACAACCGCATATATACGGAAAATGGGTGACGCTCGATCGACTTAATAAATAGCACTTATTAAGTTTGTTTATGCTTCCGCAAAATATGTCGCATCGTACCAAACCACAACTGCAACAGTAAATTGTTGGTCATCGCCCACAGGGAAATCGAGAATTTCAGTAAATAAAGTGTCTTCTAGAGATTGAAATTCAAAGCCGTAAGTAGTTGGAGGGTCAAACCAGCGGCAGCCGGGAACTTTGTTGAAGACTTGCCAGCCATTTTGGAGAGAATTGGGAAGGATGGGGTTTTGTTGAGTTAAGCCGCGCATTTCTTTTCCGAAGCCGCCGCCACCGCTAGCTGCGGAGCTAAAATCCGGCGATTCTTGTGGGTCGTAAACATCAACAAACAGTTCGTAATTGCCTCTGTCTTGTCCGCGAGCACCTCCACCAGCAGCGCGGACATCGAGGTTGATATTGCCGCTACTACCTACAGTACCCGTTAGTGCGGAGGCAAAACCATTGCCTACAGAGCTACTGTTGTCGTCAAATCCTAGTCGAAAACCTGAGTTATTGTGCGTACTTAAAAATGTGTTGGGGTTTCAGCGATTGGAGGGGAGGTCGTTGTTTGTCCAAGCTATATATTTTGAACCAGGGGTAAGGTTAGGGAGGTTAAAACGGTCTACTTCAAAACCGGAGGCGAGGCTGTCGGAAAACTTTTTAGTGGTTTTAGGGGGAGTATATGTATTTTTCCAACCCCATTTGATACCATTATAAATTGTGACCGTCTTGGGAGCAGTCTCCTCAACCAAATAGAGTTCCGCATCCCAGTTATGGTTTTCCGTGATATCTGAGCGGAAGGGACTATCGTAGAAATTATCTTCCGTAGCCAAAGGTGAACTTTCATCATAGAAGGGGCTATCTGCATCTGCCAAAACGTCAATTTTGTTATCACCGTTTCCATGACCTAAATCCTCAAGTTGACCATTCTTATAAAGTTTTGATCCATGATTGCTGACTACCCATTGAATCCAATGCAGATTGTTATTTTGGGGTGTAGGGTTAACTTGATTGGGAAGGATATCGCCTGATTTTACTGGACTATAAGTGAGTAAGAGATCGCTCCACACAACATCCTCCTTAGTAAAACCAGATATAGGACCATAATTAGCAGTGTAGGACTGAATATTAAAAGAACCAGCTAATGCCTGATCAGAAGAAATAAAGTTCCAGCCTTTTGGTTGAAAAGTGCTGTTTAGTAGAGTTAGGAAAGGAGCGCTCCCACCTAATTTAGCCTCAGTAACGTTTGACGGATTGAGCTGACGGGGTGACAGGTCGTCTGAAAAGCATACAGGGAGATAACTCTAGACAAATCGCCTCAAAAAAGATAGGGTAAGAAAGCTTCTTACCCAAAAAT
>NZ_JAEQDD010000097.1:0-45473 GCF_020737885.1 Microcoleus sp. PH2017_34_RAT_O_A
GCTGTCTCTTTAAATAACACTTTGAGTGAGTCTGTAAGTTTCAACATGGCTTCAGTTTAGTTCATTCAGTCCGGGACGATTTATTTTTTGGAAGTCCCTTAAGTCCTCATTTTGCTTTAAGAGCGTGTTTCGGCAACTAAAAGTTTCAGTGGCAAATACATTAAGTCCCAAACTCCTCGGCCCTTCACTCTCCGAAGGCAGCCATCAAGATCTTTCCCTAGAGTCTACCCTCCAAGATTTGCCCCTGTATCAATTTCAGGTTAAATCGAGCTGCTTGGCCGTAGTAGTTGCCGAAATCTTTGAACAGAATCGCCCAATCCCGGGAGCCGTATTGATAGAAGCAGGAAAATTGGTCGGGATGATATCCCGCAGACAACTGCTGGAATATTTGCTCAAACCCCAAGGCCCCGAGCTATTTTTGCACTTACCGCTGAAGGTTCTCTACAGTTACGCTCGCGTCGAAATATTATTGCTTGCAGAGAGTACAACCATTTTGGCAGCGGCTCAACAAGCTCTGCGTCGATCGCCCGAATTGCAGTCAGAACCAATCGTAGTCCAAATCGACTCCCAATCTTACCGGCTCTTAGATCCTCACGCACTAAACATCGCCTACTGGCAAATTCGCGGCATAGAAACTCAAGTCCGCTACGAAAGAGCCCAAACTCAAATGATTCAAAGCGAAAAAATGGCCAGCTTAGGTCGTTTAGTCACCGGAGTAGCCCACGAAATTTTAGATCCGGTAGGCTTCATTTGGGGCAATTTAACCTACATCAGCGAATACAGCAAAAACTTAATGCAGTTGCTCTCAGTTTACGACGCGCACTGTACCAATCCCCCGCCAGAAATAGCACAGCTAAAAGAAGATATAGACTATGACTTTTTGCAAAACGATTTCCTCCGAACAGTTACCAGCATCAAAGCCGGAGCCGAACGTTTGAGGAAATTAGCAAGCAGTTTGCAAAACTTTTGCCACATCGACGATGTTTATCCCAAACCAGCCGACTTGCACGCCAACATAGATAGCATACTTTTGCTGCTCAAAAGTCGTTTGACCAGGGAAATCAGAGTAGTCAAAAACTACGGATACCTGCCGCCAGTTCAGTGCTATGCAGGACAGCTAAACCAAGTATTTATGAATATCTTGACCAATTCTATTAATACATTAATTAACGAAGCAGTCGGTCAAGAATTGGCGAAAGAGTTCAAAGGTGGAGTAATAAAAGACTTCGAGCGCCAGCCTCAAATTGAAATCACAACTCAAGTCTGCTGTCCCGAACCTGCGAGTGATTTGGATAAATTACACGTTCGCTGGGTTTCGATTCGCATAGCAGATAACGGCCCAGGAATGTCACCTAACAAGTACAATAAAATCTTAGAATCATTCTCTACCGAAAAACGCGCCCTCAAAGAAACGAGCTTAGCCGTTAGCTATCAAATAGTGACCGGCAAACACGGCGGCGCCTTCAGAATGCGATCGCAATTAGGCACCGGTACCGAATTTGAAATCTTGTTACCCTTAGCTTAAAGAAGTTATTAGTTATTAGTTATTAGTTATTAGTTATTGGTTATTGGTTATTGGTTATTGGTTATGAGTTATTAGTTATTGGTTGGTTCTAATAACCAATGCCCAATGCCCAATGCCCAATGCCCAATGCCCAATGCCCAATGCCCAATGCCCAATGCCCAATGCCCCATTCGCAATTACCTCTTACCATTATCTAACTGAGTGCCGCATATTTTACAGAATTTAGCATTAGCATCATGTACAGACCAACCGCAACCCGTACAAACAGTTTCTACCTGATTAGCACTTTTAACTAACTGCTTGATCAAATCCCCCAATTGCCAAGGAATCAGAGCAATCCCCGTCACAATCATCAAAATAGTCAGAAAACGACCAGATTCCGAAATCGGAGTAACATCACCGAATCCCACCGTAGTCATCGTCACAACCGAGAAATAAACAGCGTCCAAAAAAGTCCCAAAACCTTCAGGATTTTCGGGATGTTCAACTTGATAAATCAAACCAGAATAAACAAAAATTATCGCCAGCAAAGTAAACAGAATTCTGGAAAAAATCACTCCATCTTCGCTGCTGATGCGAAAAACAGAATTTTTCAATTCCAGAAAGCGGATGAGTCTAAGAATTCTAAACCAGCGAAAAATCCGAATAAAACTGACATTGACAAATCCAAAAAAGAATGGTAAAATCACCAGCAAATCGACGATAGAGAAAAAACTAAAAATAAACTTAATTTTATAGTCAGCGCACCAAAGTCGCAGTAAATACTCGACAGCAAAAACAACTAAAAGGGCGGTGTCGAGAGTTTGTAATTTGATTCTAACGGATTGGGAAATCGGATAAGTTTCAGCGATAAAGCTGGCGGAAGAGAGGAGAATTAGTCCGGTAATAATTAAACTAACGGTTCTCCCTGTGGGCGTTTCAATATCTTCTAGATAAAATGCAATTTGTTTCCGGTTTAACATAAATAATCTGTATTGTAGGCTGGGTAGGGACACAATATTGTTGTATCCTCTCTAACTAATAGCTTAAAATATTTAAAGCGCTAATTTCAAATATCAGGTAATTATTGAAGATGACTATCGAATTAACGAAGGGTGACAGATTTAATCTTTCTAAGGAAGCTCCTGATTTCAATAAAGTTGCGATCGCCCTGGGTTGGCAAGTCAGCCAGACAGCACAAAACTACGACATTGACGCATCTGTTTTCATGTTAGGCGCTGACGGTCGAATTCCCGATGAAAAATATTTTGTATTTTACAACAATTTGACATCGCCAGACGGCGCGGTGCGGCATTCGGGAGACAACACAACGGGACAAATCGAGGGAGATGACGAGACGGTTTATGTGGATTTGAGTCTGATCGATGCTGCTGTTGAGGAAATTGTGTTTGTTGTTACCATTCACGAGGGACAGGCAAAGAATCAAAATTTTAGTCAAGTCAGAAATTCGTTTATCCGGCTTTACAATCTCAAGACTGGTAGCGAACTGGTTCGGTATAATTTAAAAGAGGTTTTTTTGCAAGAAACGGCTTTAGAGTTTGGACGTTTGTACAGAAAGAATGGTGAATGGAGATTTCAGGCTGTAGGACAAGGATATAATGCTGGATTGCAAAGTTTTGTGGACAAGTATCATGTTGAGAAAGCAGTTGAGAAGGGCGCGAATGCTGGTGGGAAGGTTGATGATGCTGAGGTTTTGAGGCGTTTTTGCGATCGGGTGGATAAGCAATTGCAGGAAGTGGCTGCGGGAGAGTCTGTTGCTAATCCTGTGAATGCGGATAATGTGGAAGTAGATGGGGATGTAGATAGTTCAGTTCAAGAAAGTCAGGAACCGGCACTGACTGCTGAGGAATTTTGGCGGCGGTGTAGAGACGGAGAACGAGATTTTACAGGCGTTAACTTAGCAGGAGTGGATTTGAGCGGAAAAATTCTGGAATCTCCCATTAGTTTCAGTCAAGCAAACCTGAGTAATGCCAACCTGAGTAATGCCAACCTAGTCAAGGCAAACTTGATTGGAGCTAACCTGCAAGAGTCAAACTTAAGCTCAACCAATCTGCAACAAGCTGATTTGATAGAGGCAAAGTTAAGCAGTGCGAATCTAACTAAGGCAAAATTGGAGTATGCAAAACTGATTCAAGCGAATCTCCGTCAAGCAATATTAAGCGATGCAAACTTCACAGGAGCAAACCTCACAGGGGCAAATCTCAGTGGAGCAAACTTAACAGGGGCAAATTTTGCGGCTGCTAACCTAACTGCTACCAATCTAAATAGTGCTAACCTAACTTCTGCCAATCTAAATAGTGCTAATTTGGCAGGAGCAGATTTAAGCAAATCAAATCTAAACAACGCAAGCCTAAGTGCTACTAATCTGACAGGCGTTGAATTGACAGGTGTAAGTTTTATGGGAGTAGACCTTACGAACGTTAACTTGAAGGTCGCTAACCTCACAGGTGTAAGCTTTGTTGGAGCTAACTTGAAGAGAGCTAACCTCAGAGGTCTTGACCTGAGAGGTGTTAATCTTATTGGGGTAAGTTTGGTCGGATTAACCCTAGATAGCATCAACTTGAGCGGGCAAAACTTAAGGTGGTTCAATCTATGTGGAACTAGCTTGAGTGGTGTCAATTTGAGTGAAGCCGATCTAACTTCAGCAGACTTGCGCGGGGCAAACTTGACAATGGCAAACCTAGAGAAAGCTAATCTGAAGGAGGCTAATTTGGCGGGAGCAAACTTAACAGGAGCAAAGATGGAAGGTGCAAAACTAACGGGCGCAATTATGCCAGACGGCAGAACTTACAAGAGAACTCGCAAATAAATTAATGTGTGTAATAAAAACTTCAATCCTTATATTTCTGGAGTGACGCATTGCGACTAAAGAAACCGGGTTTTTTGCCGAATCTGTCGCCCCAAACCCATATTTTCGCGAAAAAACCCGGTTTCTGGCCCCTGTACTGGATTTAAGCACTGCGACTCTGAGAAACCGGGTTTTTTGCCGAATCTGCGGGCTGAAACGAAATATCTCGAAAAAACCCGGTTTCTGGGCCCTGGCGCGCAAGTCGTTCTAGTTGCCTTGTTCCATTAGTTCGGTGAGAATTCTAAAAATACGATCGCACTCTGAAGAAGCCTTGCGAACTTTGTCAGCATCCAACAGTTCTAACAGCTTGGAAGCGTGCTGTATCTTTTGATATTCGCCTTTCGATTTTGTGTCGCGGGTAGCTGCTTTCATACTTGGTTCTAACAAATCCTTTTCAATCATCTCTACATTCCTATTTTTAGGAATCGCATTTTCTTTAAATCCCTGCCCGTAAAATCTTTTCAAAGTATCAATATCAGCAATCAACCAAGCTTCCATCGCTTGAACCATCAGATAGCAATGAGTGTCATCCACCCCAGGCGAATCCCAATTATCCCTCGACTTCAAATGCTCCCAAGGCGACTGCTTTACAGGTGCTTCTGAGTCAACTAAAAGGATGACAAAGGCATTTGGGTGATCTTCCAAAGCATTCTTAAAATTCCTGAAAGCATGATTCCTAGAACCGCAGAGAATGATCTGCCACTTGATTTTCTTGCTTTGGGCAACCTGCACCAGTTCTTTGAAAAAACTGCTAAATCCTTGTCGGAGCAATTGCTTTGTATTCTTGCCATCGCCGCCACCTTCGATGTAAATGCGAACCTCCTTTACCATCGGTTTCCCCCGATTTCTCCCATCCGCCAGAGGTCTCCCAAACTGTAATTCTCAAGCCATTTTTTTAGTCGATCGCCATCGAGACGGTTCAGGTGACTTCCTCTATCATCTCGATCGCATATTAACACAGACTCAGGACTCAGCGCCGACACTAAAGCATCGGAATGAGTTGTCACAATCAATTGCGTGCGCTGTGAAGCTTCGATTAGCATTTCAGCAATCGCAGGCAAAATGTCGGGATGCAAGCCAATCTCCGGTTCTTCAATACAGATAAGTGGCGGTGGAGTTGGATCTAGGAGTAAAGCTATTAAGAATAAATAACGCAGCGTACCGTCTGATAAACGGGTTGCGGGAATTGGCTGAATCAATCCGGTTTCGCGGATAAATATCTGGACAGTACCGCCATAAATCTTGATACTCAGTTCTTCGGCTGCATCGTAAAATATTTTTAATTTTTCAATAATCTGCCTGCTTCCTAATTGATACTGTAAGTTGTTTAAAACCAGTCCTAAGTTGCCACCATCTTCTAAAAGTGGATGTTCCGGCAAATCAGTTTGTTGAGCTTTTCTCGATACTGAATCTCTCCCTGTCTGCCAGTTACGATATAAACCTATTTGGGAAAATGTATTACCCAGATATGATAGCTCTGGATATTGTTCTGGATCTTTTCTTTGAGATAAGATTGATTGATCGGGAATGATGTCTTCTCGCCGCAGAGTCCGCAACTTTCTTGTTTGCTCGTTGTCCTCTGTAACGTTGATAACTGGGCGTCCCCAATTATTATGACGGTAATAAAAAAATGGCTCGCTTTCTGAACTATAGCGCGGTTCCATATCTTCTATAGCTTCGTCCACTACCTCAAGTCTCTGACCGGATGTGGTAAAACTAATCTGATAGCGCAGTGGCATCGCTCGTTCTGGGTAATCTAAAATAGCCTCAATTTTTGCTGTAGGAATACCTTTTTCACCTTTCCACAAAAAATCGCTGATGCCTCCGCCTTGACGGATCGGAGCAGGTAAGTCTGTAGGTGTTGCCTTCAACACTCCCATCGCTTCGATTAAGTTAGACTTGCCCGATGCGTTAGTACCGATCAACACGTTTAATGGTTGCAGTTCAATTGTTTCCCCCTCACTTCCATAGGAAAGGAAGTTTTGCAGTTGCAGGGAGTGAATAAATTTCTTGCCTTCCACCTTGTCCTCCTAGGCGAATTCTCAACTATTATACATTGCGAATGCTTTCGTTTTTAGTGTTGAATTAAGTAAGTCTCAAAACTAAAATGTTTGTAGTAAGGACTGAAGTCCTTAAAAATAGAAGGACTGAAGTCCTCACTACGAACCTGACTGCGAACATGAAAATACGATCGCCCTTCCCCCCTTTCCCCCTCTTCCCCTCTCTCTTCCTTCGCGACAAGAGTGCTTACGCGCGGCGCAAGCCTAACACGTCTTCGCGGTTCAATCCTCGTCATCCCAGTCCTTCGCGCATCTCTGTGCCATTACAATAGGTTCAGGAAAAAATCTTTACAAATAAGAACTCATGCAGCTCAAGTCCACCACCCGCCATATTCGCATATACACCGCCATCCTCGAAGACAACGAACTCGTACCCAGCAACGACCTTTTGACGATCGACATTGACCCAGATAACGAACTCAACTGGAACGACGAGTCAGTCAAACAGGTATATGCCAAATTTGACCAACTCGTAGACTCCTACGAGGGCGAAGACTTGACGGAATACAACCTCCGCCGCATCGGTTCGGAATTGGAACACTTGGTGCGATCGTTCTTACAAAAAGGCCAAATCAGCTACAACCTCAACAGCCGCGCTGTCAACTACAGCATGGGACTTCCTCAAGTTGATGCCAAAATTCACCTCTAAGGGGAGACGGGGAGACGGGGAGACGGGGAGATTAAAAAAATCTTCCCTCTTCCTTCTTCCTAATGACTAATGACTGCTGACTAATGACAACTGACAACTGACAACTGACAACCGACAACTGACCGAAATCATCCAGGATACAAGCCCCCGGATTCATCCGTGGAGAAATAAAAAACCTGTATCCGATGAAACTTGCCCCCCGAATTTATCCGTGGGGTCAATGCTTCAATCTAAAATTCTTCAATCTAAAATCTAAAATCGATTGACCGAAGAAATGGGTACAAGCCCCGTCCTTCCTGGACGGCTTTCAAGTCTTAGTCAAGCAGAATCAAAAGCTTCATCGAGGATTCTGAATAAATACATATCCGTTTATTCAGAGGAAGGCTAGAATGGTTTTATGCTGAATTTAACCTACGAGTACAAACTCATTCCGACCGACGCGCAGCGCGAAACCTTCGACCAGTGGCTTGATATTTGCCGCAAGGTCTACAACTTTGCATTGCGTGAGCGAAAAGATTGGGTTAACTCCCGTAAGTGCGATGTTGATTCATGCAGCATCAAGCAGGAGTACATCATCACGAATGATGCACCCCGACCCACTTTTGCTCGTCAGTGCAAAACACTCTTCGAGGCAAAGAAATCAATCCCTGAATTGAAGCTGCCTCATACCCATGTCTTGCAGCAAGTGTTGCGTCAACTCGAAGCAGCGTTTGTCGCAATGTGGGAACGGGGTCACGGTTTCCCTAGATTCAAAAAAAGGATGAGATCGTTTGTCTTTCCGCAACTGAATTTAGAATCCGTGAAACGATTCGATGGTGAGGATTGGGTCAATCTTCCTAAGATTGGTTTGGTCAAAATGCACTTGTCGCGTCCCATTCCTGATGGCTTTGAGGTCAAGCAAATTCGTGTTGTGAAACGCGCATCTGGCTACTATGCGATGCTCACGTTGCAGTGCGATGTCGAAGTCCCTCAAGTTTCACCATCAGGTCACGGACTAGGCATTGATTTGGGGTTGGAACATTTTCTAGCAACGTCTGATGGTGAGTTGATTGATAGACCTCGATTCTTTGTGGATGGACAACGCAAGCTGAAATTGCTGCAACGTCAACGGTCGCGCAAGAAAAAGGGTTCTAGAAAATTTCGTCAACTCCAACATCAAATTGCTAATCATCACGAATACATCTCGAATAGCCGCAAGGACTTTCATTTCAAAACCGCTCATCATCTATGCGACCAAGCGCAGACTGTGTTTGCTGAGGACTTGAATCTCAAAGCGATGTCAGCCGGAATGCTCCGCAAGCACACTCTGGATGCAGGGTTTGGACAGTTCCTCAACCTCTTGAATCATGTTTGTTTCAAGAGGGGTGCATACTTTGCTAAGGTCAATCCTAATGGAACAAGTCAAACTTGTCCTAGATGCCAGACGCACACAGGCAAGAAGGAACTGTCTGAACGGATGCACAAATGCCCTGAGTGTGGGTTTGAAACGAATCGAGATGTAGCAGCCGCGCAAGTGGTTTTGCAACGTGGATATACAGCGGTGGGACACATCGCAGTGAATTTTGGGGAGGGCAAGTAGCATGAGCTATCCTGATGAACCAAGAATCCCCAAGCTGCAAGGCAGGGGAGTTGTCAATAGATCAATCTTCCTCACTCCCCACCGTTTCTGCGTCTTTCCCGCTCTTCTTGGGAGTTACCGCACAATTGGGATCGCGCTGCAAAAACTGTTTTACCGCAACTTGGCGGTTGGTCATAAACTGACCCCAAGCGCCCGGAAATAGCCCATCCAAGGTTTCCACCAGCGCCCATACCTCAAGATTCATCACTTGGTAATAAAAACCGTGAGAATGCTTAATCTTAGTCAGCATTTCGTCTACCTCGACGGTCGGGAGCAGCTTCGGATCGGGCAAATTCTCGGGAATGGTACTGGACTCTTGTACGGGCATGGTTAGTAACTCAACAGCTTGCAGAGGCCGATCGATTTTAAATTTGAGATTTTAGATTTTAGATTGATACCACAGATGAATCTGGGGGCTTGAACTAATATCTAATTTTTTGTGCTGCTTGCGACTCCTGTCGGGGGCTGGCATCGGTATGCGGGTAACGTTAAATTTAACTAGACAGGCGAAACTCAGGCACTAGGCACCGATCGCCCTTCGCGACAAAAGTGAGAATTGATACTTATTTATACCTGCTGGCTCAGGGGACTTCTACGTACCTGCATCCTAGCATTACAGTCAGTTCAAAGTCTCTATTCCCGCTCAAAGTCGCGATTGCTTCGTCCATTGGCACGATCGGGAATATGCTAAAAACATCGCGCCCTTCAGCTTCCTGACTTCGGTTCCGTCGCGCCTGAGTCAAGCTATGAAAGCCGATCGCCAGATTTATCCGAGCGCCCACAAAATGGTAGACTGTTTTTGTCAGTACAAGACATTAAAACTAACTGCTGGACTGGGGGAAAGTCACGCCTAAAACATTATCTGGAGAAATCACAGAGCACCGAAAAGTGCTAGCTTGGTGAGCCTAGGAACCTGAAAAATCAGGAGATTAGCACTGTAAAGTCTTAAGAGTCCCCGCGTGCTGAGAAAGCGGGGGTGTAAAATAATCGCCACGTATCAACCCATCGAGGTTCAAGCGCTAGAATAGTTCAGATCAGCACTGGGCCCAAAGGCGTCAGGAACCCTTATGCAAAACTCTGTGCCAAAACACTATTTGTGGGCTGTAGGTGAAGGGATCAAAGCTTGTAAGCCGGGCGATCTGATCGCGGGTCGCTATTTGCTCAAGCGCGATCGACTTCTTGTCGATACTCAACCGGAACAGTTGCCGGAAATGCCCGAAGAGATTCCGAGTTCGATCGCTCCTTATCTGAGACTGTTTGCCTATCAGTTGCACGTACCTCAAGTATACGGACTGGTATCGTCCCGGCTCAGCAAGCTCTCGGGAGATATCTGGCTGCTGGAAAACGCACCTATTTTAAAGGTGACGGAATCATTAATGCCGGAATTGGCGGACACCTGGAAAGGGGCAGCCGCCATGCGACAGCTCAATTGGCTGTGGCAAATTGCCAAAGTTTGGCAGCCGTTTATCGCTCAGGGCGTGGCTGCGACGCTGCTGACTCCGGAACTGCTACGGGTGGAAGGGCAATTAGTTCGGTTTTTGGAATTGCAGCCCGATCCCAAACCGCCTAGTTTGTCGCAATTGGGCAAATTGTGGCAGCAGTGGATCGATGATGCTCACCCCGCAATCGCCAATTTTTTGCGACAGCTTTGCCAGCAAATGGTGGCCGGTCAAGTGCGCCACGGCGAACAACTGATGGGCCAATTGGATAAAGCTTTGGCAAAATGCGGCCGATTTTACGATCGGACTGTGGAAATTGCCACGGGCACGGATGTCGGTAGAGCGCGGGCTCACAACGAAGATGCTTGCTATCCGCCCGATGGTACGGTGTTTGCCGGAATTCCGGGATCGGAAGCTTGTGCGATCGTCTGTGACGGTATCGGCGGACAAGACGGCGGCGAAGTCGCTTCGGAATTGGCGATTACTGTGCTGCGGGACAAGTTGCTGCAAATGCCCCTGCATCAAGCTAATTGGGACCCGCTGAGCCTGACTTCCAAGCTGGAACGGGCAGCTTGTGCTGCTAACGACAAAATAGCGGGTCGCAACGACACGGAACACCGCCAAGGCCGCCAGCGCATGGGTACTACCCTGGTGATGGCTTTAGCGCACATTCACGAGCTCTATGTCGCCCACGTGGGAGACAGTCGGGCTTACTGGATTACCCGCACCGGCTGCTATCAAGTTACTCTCGATGACGATGTGGCTTGCCGCGAGGTACGTTTGGGCTACTCCCTCTATCGGGATGCTTTGGAACAAGTGGCCGCCGGAGCTCTGATTCAAGCTTTGGGCATTACTTCTTCCAACACTCTGCACCCGACGGTGCAACGTTTTCCGGTGGATGAGGATTGCGTTTTGCTGCTGTGCTCCGACGGTTTGAGCGATAAAGACCGGGTTGAGCAATGTTGGGAAGAGGAGATTTTGCCGATTCTCGACGGTAGCATTACTGTGGCGAAGGCGCGCGATCGACTGATCGAGATTGCTAATACTAGAAACGGTCACGATAATGTCACTGTAGCTTTGATTCACTGTCAAGCACATTTGAGGGAAGAAAGCAATACTTTGACAGAATTGTCTGTCGCACCTTTAGAAGTGCCGATGGAACTAATTGCTGACAGCGAGGATATGCCAACCGATTTGACGGAAAGCCCCAGCCTTAGCGATACGAATTCTGAAGTGAAAACGCAGTTAGTACGATCGCCCGACAAAGGCAAAAGTCTATTTACGCTGCTGGTAAAAATAGTATTTTTGTTGGGTTTGGGGGGTGTATTTGCTTATTTTTTCATTCCTCCGGTGGGTCGGGCGATCGATACTGCCGGGGAGTCGCTTTTCGGTAAACGCCGTTTAACTAATCCTATAAACGGGTCGGGGAAAATAGTTGAATCTGCACCTACTGCGAGCAAGTCTTTAGAAAAAGGCACGTTTATAGAGATTAAAAGTTCTGGGACTGGGGAATTGGATCCATTGGGCGATCGCTTGAATTTGCGAGTCGCCATCGGTGACTCGCCCATTAAGGGAACAGTCCCCGCGGGCAGCATTTTGCAGGTAACAAACAAACAGCTTACGCCTCAAGGCAACTGGCTGGAATTGAAAGTTTGTTCTATTCCTGAAATAGGGCGATCGAACTCTCCCAAGCCCAAGTTAAATAAGGATTTTTCTAATGTTTCAACACCAGCAGTCAGTCCATCTCCGGCGGTAGCAAGTTCCTCGCCATCTCCGGCGGTAGCAAGTTCCTCGCCATCTCCGGCGGTAGCAAGTTCCTCGCCATCTCCCACGGTTAAACCAACAGTGGGAGTAGAAAGCGCCAAATTGCAAGCGGGGGAAATCGGATGGATTCAAGAACAAGATGCTGTTTCTCAGATAGCAACTAATCCGAGTCCCAACCCGAATCAACAGGGGAAATGCGCTGTTGCTTCTGACTCAAATCCCAAAACTAATTAAACTGTTAAGGCTGGAGTTTCAGTTGACAGTTGACAGTTGACAGTTGACAGTTGACAGCTTGAGGGCTACCTCTCCATAAAAGGAAGAGGATTGAAATAGTGAATAATTTTGTTTTATTTCCCACCTAAAAGGAGGAGGCTTTAAACCCATTCTTCTTGGTAATCTTTTTCTAAAAGATGAGGTGTTCGACGGTAATGCTAAATAGTAATTGGTAATTCGTAATTCCTTGTGCCTGTTAGCTTTGTCAGTTTTCTGGAGATAAAGACGCTCTTCGTACTATCAACCAGTCACAAAAATTGTCATACTTCATGGAGAGTGAGAAAAGCTATGTGTTGAGCAGATTTGATGAAGTTACCAATAAATATTACATGGATCGAGCCGATTTCACTAACAATCTTTCATTGATATCCACAATATCTATAAAGCGCCCCCAGCGAGCGAAAAAACTTTCTAACAGGCAATTGAACCGACATGATATGAAATAATTTTAGATTTTAGATTTTAGATTTAATTATGCCAAATCTAAAATCTAAAATACTTTTAAACTTCTTATCCTAATTTCTTAGAGACTTCTGCAAGTTTAGTTACCATTTGGGCTACGGCTTTGTCAACTGCTGCGCTCAAAAGTCCATCTTCATTGCTACTCCCGGAATTGCCGCCAACGCCTCTGACAGAAAAACTCGAATCGCTTTGATCTGCTTCTCCTAGTGCTTTTGCCGTGGCCAGAATATCTCCGGAAGCTGTTCCGATTAACCGCACGTCTATTTGCACAGTAGCTTTGGTTTTTTGGGAACCGCCACCGATACCCATGAAACTGCCGCCGCCGGATTGTTTGTCGATATTAAACTTGGTAATGGTGCCGATGAGTACGGCGTCAACTCCTAGTTTTTTGCCAATTTCGGCTGCGGTGCCGGCATCCATTGAACCGCTGCGATTTTCTTGTTTGAGGACTTGTTCGAGTTTGCTGCGATCGACTACTGTGTAAGTGCCGTTGTTGACGAGTTCGTTGATTAGGAGTTCGCTGATGCCTTTGGCTGCGCCGACTCCCCTGTAGGAACTGTAATAGCTGTTGGTGGTGCCGTAGTCGAAGTCCATGACTACGAGGCGCTTTTTGGCGGTAGCTTGGGCTAGTTGGGTTGCGGGTTTGATGTTGGCTGGTGTGGCGATCGCATTTACTGAAACGCCGACTAGCATGAGGGTAGCTAGGGAAATGCTGGTTAAGCGAGATATGGTGGTTGTTTTCATGAATTTTTCCTCACAATGGTTTTGTTCCGACTCTAGAATAGTGCACGGAACCGCCGGATGTCAGGGTTGCGGGTGATTAATGTTGGTGTGGGCGATAGAGTTTTACTTTATTCTGACGCTAAAAATCTTTAATTTTTGTTAATTAACGGCAGATAAAAATAGAAACTGAGCAAGACTTTGATCAATGTTTCAATCCCTAATATTCGATACTTTCTTAGGATCGCGAATTAAATAATTTACACAAGCTTGTGGGATGGGCGTGCCGCCCGTCTATAAAGAACGGGCGGGACGCCCATCCCACAATCATTAAAATTATAAGTTATTTAATTCTTATTTATTACCAGAAAGAATTGGTTTAAAGCCCGAAGCCCGATCGGGGAAAAATTAAAATCAGACGATTCATTACTCCAATCCTCGGACTTCCATGTCAACTGTCAACTGTCAACTGTCAACTGTCAACTGTCAACTGAATGAAGCCCCAGCCTCCAAAAAACCCATCAACCAATTAGCCATCGTCGCCCTGCGAGTCTGTCTCGGCCCGAATTCCCCAATCTTATAGCCCTTAAATCCCAATTTTTCCTTCAGCAACTGCTTGTTTTCTGGAAGAGTCGATCGCGTCAATTTCACCGTCGCAGGCCTAGAATCAATAAAATCCGGCGGTTCCGGATAATCTTCGCGCCACTCGCTAGCAACATCAGCGCTGTTCCACTTACCAGTCTGGGCATCAAAGCGGTAGCCTAGATACAGCCAAACTAATTGGTTGACAGCAGCATCGTCCATTTCTTCGTTGAGGATAGCCCAAATAGTTTCGTTGTTCAGCGGTGGCAGTTCAGACATAATTCGAGTTGGAGTGCGATCGACAATAACAACAATTTAACCTATGGCGGTCTACCCAGATGGTAGGTTCGGCGCGGGAAAATCTGGATTTATTGGTGCGTAATTCGATCGCCCCGCCGAACCACCCTACAATACTACTTACCCAAAATTCCGTCCTTCTCGGCCATCGAGATCATCAAATCAATGACGCGGTTAGAATAACCCCACTCGTTGTCATACCAGGAAACGACCTTAAAAAACTTAGAATTCAGTTCAATTCCCGCACCTGCATCAAAAATGCTCGATCGGGCATCGCCCTGAAAATCCGTCGAAACCACCGCATCCTCAGTATATCCAAGAATACCTTTCAGTTCGCCAAGAGAAGCTTTCTTCATAGCTTCGCAAATTTCTTTATAGCTAGTTTCCTTCCCCGTTTTGAAAGTAAGGTCAACCACAGACACATCAGGAGTCGGCACCCGCAAAGCCATACCCGTCAATTTTCCTTTCAATTCCGGCAACACCAAACTAACAGCTTTCGCCGCACCAGTCGAAGAAGGAATAATATTTTGAGCCGCACCGCGTCCTCCCCGCCAATCTTTTTGGCTGGGCCCGTCTACAGTTGGCTGAGTAGAAGTCATCGCGTGAACAGTCGTCATCAAACCTTCTTCCAAACCAAAATTATCATTAATAACTTTGGCAATTGGTGCTAGACAATTAGTAGTGCAGCTAGCATTAGAAACAACAGTATCTGTGGCCGGGTCAAATTTGTGGTGGTTGACGCCTACTAGAAAAGTTGGAACTTTTTCTGGATCTTTAGTCGGTGCGGAAAGTATTACTCGTTTTGCTCCCGCCGTCAAATGTTTTGAACCGCCGTCAAAATCCGTAAACAATCCGGTAGATTCTACAACATAATCCGCACCAGCTTTACCCCAAGGCAATTCAGTCGGATTTCTAATCGAAGTGCACGGAATAAAACGTCCGTCAACGACAATCCCGTCTGGTTTCCCTTCAACTTCGCCGTCATAAATACCGTGGGTAGAGTCGTATTTGAAAAGATAAGCCAGGTTTTCTGGCGAAACTAAGTCGTTAATACCGACAAATTCGATGTTCGGGTTTTTGATGCCGGCACGCATGACTAGCCGTCCGATGCGACCAAATCCGTTGATGCCGACTTTTAATGCAGCCATGTTTAAACTCCTATTGAAAATATCGCTAGTCGATCGCGCGATAGCCTGTTGTGGCTTAGAATTTACCACGCTAACGGATTTGGGCTACTGATTCTTTTCTATATCTTAAGAATTCTGAATTTGGTGCGGGCGGCGAAATGCAATTAATCCTGAAATGACCGCTGGCTAATGACCGATCGCTGATGATTTTAAAATTGTAAAATTGCTATAATCAACACAGATTTTTATCACATTATCGTTGATTAAATTACTCTAAATTAATTAAAAAAAACTTATGTAAAAGCTCAATCCGATTTTATGTAGGAGCAATGGCCGATTTTGATAATGTAAAATGGCTATATAGCGGTTCTCAGAAAAATGAGGTATGTTGTTGGGCTTCAGCCCTCTTAGTTTAAGAGTTATGTGGGCTGTCAGTTATACCTCATCTTTTTGAGAAAGGCTATATATTCAGAAACCCGGTTTATTAAATAAACCGGGTTTCTAATGACAGTTGGTAGTTGGCAGTTGGCAATTGTTATTTGTTATTTTTGAATATAGCGATTCTCAGAAAAATGAGGTATGACTGGCGGCTTGTATAACCGCTTAGACAAAGAGGGCTCGCATCCCAACAACGTACCTCATCTTTTTGACAAAGACTATATCTGCCAATAATCAGTAACTACTTACTAATAACTACAGTCAACAGTCAACAGTCAACAGTCAACAGTCAACAGTCAACTGACTACCCAACGCACTTAGTAGTGAGCAATTCCACTGCATCCGAAATAAAACAAGCCCCACCAAACTTATTTAGCACCGGTCTAATATTTTCTGCAACTGCCGATATTTTATCGGGCTCGCAGAAAGCCAGCACATAAATATTATCCAGCATACTCATTGCTAAATCGTCCGATTTGCGTCCCCTAGTGGTTTTGCCGGCGACACCGCGAATCACCGAATAACCAGGGACGCCAGCTTTGTCTAAACCGTCTAAAATCTTTGGGAGCTCCACCGAGTTCGCAAAAATTTCTATCCTTTTAACTGCGTCCATAAGTTCACATCCAAAACATATTGATTGCGTATAAATACATGGGAATGCCTACAACGATGTTAAACGGAAACGTCACTGCTAAGGCTGTTGAAATGTAAAGGCTGGGGTTAGCTTCGGGAACTGTCAGCCGCATTGCTGCTGGTACTGCGATGTAAGAAGCACTCGCACACAATACCGAAAATAACAGGCTATCTCCCTGCGGCATTCCGATTAATTTTGCTATCAGTAAACCAACTGCTGCATTAACTATAGGAATTAGGATTGCAAAGGCGATCAGGAAAATTCCTGTTTCTTGCAAATCTTTAATTCTGCTAGCAGCAACCAGACCCATGTCTAGCAAGAAAAAAGTCAGAACCCCGTAAAACAAATCTTGAGTAAACGGACTCATAACTTCCCAACCGTGTTCTCCTGTCAGAATGCCCATAATGAGGCTGCCGACTAGCAGAAAAACTGAACTGTTGAGGAAGGCTTCTTGCAGCACTTCTGACCAAACTATTTCGCGTTTTCCTTCCTCTCCACCGAAGACACTTACCAGAATTAGACCGACGATAATTGCAGGGGATTCCATTAATGCTAGCGCTGCTACCATGTAACCGTCAAAGTCGATTCCTAGTTCTTTTAGGAACGAAGTTGCGGTGATAAAGGTGACGGCGCTGATGGAACCGTAGGTGGCGGCGATCGCCGCGGCATTGTAGGAGTCGAGTTTGATCTTCAGTATGAAGAAAGTATAAACTGGTACTAGCGCTGACATCAGCATCGCTGCGAAGATTGTCAGGGCGACTTGCTGGTTGATTCCGCTTCGGGACAGTTCGACGCCGCCTTTAAATCCGATCGCAAACAGCAGGTACAGCGAAAACAGTTTCGGGATGGGCGCAGGAATTTCTAAGTCAGATTTTAGGAAAATCGCCAGCATTCCCATGAAAAATGCTAATACTGGTGGATTTAAGATATTTGACGCTACGAGGCTTAAATCCACGATCGTTCACTCCCATTTCTGATTTTTTTAATATTACTTCACAAATAATTGTTACACGAGAATGGATCAATGGTGCGATCGAACTCTGGGAATGGCGATATATATTCCTAAAGACGGTTGCAGGTTGGCAGCGTACACCAACAACAACAGAGTAAGGTGTGCGCTGCCAACCCGCAGCCTAAGTATTTTTCCCTAACTAAGCAGTTGCCAAATAAGACTCTAGAGCTTCGGAACCGCCGATCAACTTGCCGTCGATAAACACTTGCGGCACGGTTGTAGCGCCAGTCACCGCCCGGAGCGATCGGGTTGTGACATCCCGGCCCAAGACGATTTCTTCATAATCCAAGCCCTTTTCAGTCAGCATTTTCTTAGCCTTGGCGCAGAAAGGACAGCCCATTTTTGTAAACAGCGAAACTACCTTCGGCTTAGCTGCTGCGGAGTTGATGTAGTGCAGCATCGTCTCGGCATCGGAAACCTTGAAAGGGTCGCCCGGTTCCTCCGGTTCAATAAACATTTTTTCAACCAAGCCATCTTTGACTACCATCGAATAACGCCAAGACCGCTTCCCAAAGCCTAAATCAGTTTTATCTACCAGCATTCCCATGCCTTCGGTAAACTCACCGTTACCGTCGGGAATTAACGTCACATTGTCTGATTCTTGGTCTTTTGCCCACTCGTTCATTACAAAAGTGTCGTTGACGGAAATACAAACGATTTCATCTACGCCATTTGCTTTGAAAACTTTGGCCAATTCGTTGTAGCCAGGGAGGTGCGTTGACGAACAAGTGGGAGTAAAAGCTCCCGGCAGAGAAAACACTGCTACAGTTTTGCCTGCAAACAAATCATCGGTGGTGACATCCACCCACTCGTTGTCCTTGCGAGTGCGAAACGTGACTTTGGGTACTCTTTGACCTTCGTGGTTCGTCAGCATGATTTTGAATCCTTCGGTACTTGGGTTAAATTCCTTTGCTTGTTATAGCGTACTCATAACGAGTATGACTTGTCAAGGGCAGTGGGTTTTTTCTTGGGACTGCTGGGTGCGCGCGAGTCAGTTGCTCGTCTTTGCGACAGCTTGGCGATCGAGCAGGGTGCATCTGGCTTTTGGCAAATATGTTTGTAGGGGCGAAGCATGACCGTAGTCAATATGGGATGATAACTAATAACTTATATGCGGTCATGCTTCGCCCTCTTCAAAGGTGAGATGCACCCATGGATAAGATTGAAAAATTGCTGTTTAGGAATGAAAATTAAATAACTTACATTTTTTATTGTTCTTGTGGGATGGGCGTCCCGCCCGTCCAGAAAGGACGGGCGGGACGCCCATCCCACAAATATGTGTAAATTATTTAATTCGCGATCCTTAGTTCGATCGCAAATTTCGCCTCCATGCCTTTGCTGCTGCTAGCGGGTGAGGATTTTTGACACATTCTGTCAACATCTCGATATCAAGTTCTGGTAGCAATTCGCTGTTTGCGATCAATTCATAACCGCAGTTCGACACAAATTCAACCGGAAGCTCTTCTCGCAAATGGTAGATCGAAAATCCATCATTTCGCCAGAACCAAACCTCTCGCACATTCAACCTTCTATACAGTTCTAGTTTATTGATGCTGCCACTGGTAACAATCACTTCAATTACCAAGTCGGGAAATTCTTTATCGGTGCCAATACAGTAAGCTTCATCCGGTTCCGTACCGCCACTTTTTTCCTCTTGCCGCAGAGTTGTAGACCCAAAAGGGAAATATTCAATGTCAGCTTCTACAAAATAAATTTCCAGCAAATTCCCAATGCGAGTTTTACCATTTTCATGGCGACGAGAAGGTGACATAATTTCTAAAAGCCCATCTAAATAAGTAACTCGATATCCCGCAGCATCTCCAATTCGATTTAGCACTGTATCGTATTCTTCCCAGTTCACCCTATCCGTGATGTAGCGCTCTTCAGGATCTTGGCGTTGGAGTGCTTGTTGTTTAAGTAATGTATCTAGCTCGATTGTCAGCATTAGTATTACCTCCTTACAAGTTGTTCTAATTTTAGCAGACGGCGGTTAAAACCGCATCTACACAAACGATGTCTGCCTCCGCAGACTGAAGAGAACAACCCAAATTTAATCGCCTTTTATTCAACCTGCGGAGGTATTCGGCGAGCGAAGTCGAGTCGCAGGTTTTGTTAGCAGACGGCGGTTAAAACCGCGTCTACACAAACGATGTCTGCCTCCGCAGAACCGCGTCTACACAAACGATGTCTGCCTCCGCAGACTGAAGAGAACAACCCAAATTTAATCGCCTTTTATTCAACCTGCGGAGGCAGGTTTTGTTTTTATAGACGCGGTTTCAACCGCCGTGTTATCTTATTTCCAATCAAATTTCCGCCCCAAATACTCCTCTAATTCCTGATTGTAAGGTTTAAAATAATCACTCAACAGCTCGCGAACTGACTCATTTACCCGCTGATAAGAACCAGGATTAGCATTTTGGTATTCAGACAATTGATATTCCGGTAAATCTAAAAATGCTAAAACTTGCTGTACAGTCGCCGCCGCACCTGCATACAAATCTTCGCTTTGCAAAACTAACAACTGTTCTCGGGGGAAGAAAGCCAGCCAATTTTTAATAAATTCTATATACCTACCGCGAGCTAAGTAATTCCCAGGCTCTTCGCCGATGATGTATTCTGGGTTTTGATTCAGCCGTTCGATTTCGTCGCTAATTGCCCGATCGAGCGATCGCCCTTCCCAATTCAAGCCCTTTAAGCGGTAAAAATGAGAAATCGCCCGATCGACCGGATTTCGCAACAGCACAATCAGCTTTACCTCTGGACACGCGCTGTAGAGACGTTCCGGCGCTTCCCGAAAGTCAAAATAGCTCGGACTTGCCTCACCCGTTATAAATTCCCCTCCCTGTGGCATTGGGGGAAAATGGGCCCAATACCAATCAATCCCTCTGTGGAAGTGCCAGGAGAAAAAATCCATCTCCTTTTTAATTGGAGTCAAAATTTGCGGGTGTTCAGCTAAATAAGTGTACAGAGAAGTCGTCCCGCAGCGCTGAGAACCAATAATTATAAACTTAGGAAATTTGACTGGTTTTAAGTTCCAATTTTGTGGCACAGGCATCTTGCCTGTCTCTGTATTTTGTGGCACAGGCATCTTGCCTGTCTCCATATTTTGTGGCACAGGCATCTTGCCTGTCTCTGTATTTTCTGCCACAGCTACATTGCTTGTTTTTTTATTAATAACAGATGCAAAAATTTGTTTGTAACTGACAGTTTGATAACAGCTAATCGCCTCAGCAATTTTGCCTTGCCTCGTCAAAACTTCTCCCAAATTCAAATAAGGCCAAAAAGCCTCCGGTTGAGCATCAACAACTTCTCGGCAAAAGTTCTCAACTCGATCCAGCTTGTTTTGCTGAATCAAAACTTCCCACAAATTGTAATAAAACCACCAAGGAAGATCGGGATTTATTGCCATTGCTTGCAAAAATGCCGCCGCCGCTTCCTCCCCATATTTTTGCTGGCTCAAAACCGCACCTAAATTGTAATAAGACCAGCAATCATCCGGTTTTTGGGCGACTGTGGCGCGGGCTGAGGCTAAAGCGCGATCGCACTCGATGGCTTCGCTAACGCACTTTTGCTGCTCCTGTAACAACCGCTCCAAGTCTGCTGATGACACCCCACAATCTGGGATAATTGTCAAGATTGTTTGGTAAATAATTGTTGCGCTTTTTGGGCGATCGCGCTTTGCTAAATTCTTTCCTAACTGTAAATAAAACTGCAAATTTTCCGGTGTAACTTGCAATTGAAATTGTTGTGATAATGACTTTGAGTCAGACTTTGTTTGTCCGAGAGCATATCCAAGCTTCTCGTAAATTCCCGGCAAATTTCCGTCAATTTGAATAGCTTTTAAATACGCGACAATAGCTTCATCCCACTGTTTTAGTTTGGTCAAAGCGTCGGCTAAATTGTAAAAAGACCAAGCAAAATCTGAGTTGAGTGCAATCTCGCAGCGGTAAGCAGCGACAGCATTCTCCCAGCATTCGAGTTTCAGTAAAGCATCACCCAAATTATGATAAGACCACGAAAAATCTGGATTTAACTCAACAGCTTTTTTGTACGCCGCGACAGCATCCTCCCAGCGTTCTAGTTTCAACAAAACATCGCCCAAACTGTGATGAGACCACGAAAAATCTGGATTTAATTCAACAGCTTTGCGGTAAGCAGCAACAGCATCATTAAACTCACCGCTTTCTTGCAAGGAATTACCCAACTTGTGGTAATCGTGACTATTCATGCACAACTCCTGCAATATTCATTAACTTCTCTAGCGAGTTCATATCCACCCGCATATCTTTATGTCCCGAATATTTATGAGTTTGGTCATCAAACAATTCAGCAATTAAATAGTAATGTTCCAACTCACACAAATTACTAATAGTCCAAAAGCAAGTTGGCACATAAATCGGAGAAAAAATCTCAATTACTTTAGTTCCCGGAGTGCAGAAAACTAAATTAGTCAATCCACCTCCGTGGGGTGCGACAACTACCTCAGCCGCAGCCAAACAGGCTGCTTGTTCCGCTACCGACATCATTTCTAACTTAACTGTACTAAACCCAATTTTTTCTAGATAGGCGACAACCTCTTCGTCATTGACTATTCGCCGATAGGATGCTCGATTTCGACTGATATAAATTCGTTTTGAATATTTTGTATTTTGGGAATTATCTTGATTTAAAAATATTCGTTTCAGATATTCGCATTTCCATTTAGAGGTTCCCGAAGCACCATCACAAATTGAAGGAACTATTAATTTATCCGCTGTAAAGTGTTGCTGGTAGCGACTTTCTGAAATTTTATCTAGTGGAATTCCTAAAGTATTTAAACTTTCTTTTTCATAAGACAAATCGCAAGCATTGATAACAAACTTATCAATAGTGTCTATCAATCCGCAGCGCTGCAAAAGCTCGAACCGTGTAACCACATCAAACATCCAGTGAAAATAAGCTGCGCCTCCCCAGCGAGCGGATAAAAAAGCTACATTTCCCTCGATGTGTTCGACGGGAGACAATTTGTCGGATGTTATTACCAACTCAGGACAACCCATTGAAATATCGGTGACAAGTTTATTGTCTGAAGTGATGACGGCGGTAGTAGCAATATCTGCCCAAGCTCGTCCTTTTGGTATGGCAGCAACAAAAGATTTTTTGATATAAAAGATTTCATCTTGCCAACATTTGCTGTTGCTATGGATTGTTCTGGAATCGGATAAATTGATTTCACTTGCAGGATAGATGTCTGTGCAAGTAATCCCTGGATCTGAGTCTGCTGCAATCACTAAATCATCTGTAAATCCACAGTATTTTTTGAGAAAACTTAACGGCAAAAAATTATAGCCAAGTTTGAGGAGGTCGGCTTCATTCACTTCTCCTTTTTGTTCTAAAGCATATGTTAGATGATAGTAAACTCCAAACAAATCGGGTTTGATTTGCAGGGTTTTAACAAAATTAGATATTGCCCTATCCCACTGCTGTTGTACCATTAAACTCAAACCCAATCCTTCGTAACACCAACAGGATTTTGGATCTATATTGATGCCTTGCTCGTAAATTGCGATCGCCCTTTCGAGTTCCCCTTGCTCCCGCAGCGCATCGCCCAGCTTCTTGTACAGCCAACTGTGCTCGGGTTCTAGCTCAACAGCACGAGCAAAAGCAACCGCTGCTTCTGACCAATTTTCTAGTGATTCCAGAACTTCCCCCAAACTATTGTACAGCCAACAATCATCGGGATTTAATTCAATAGCTTTGCGGTAAGCCGCGGCCGCCTCTTCCCAATTTTCCACTGCAATTAAAGCCTTGCCCAACCTGTCGTAAGACCAACAAAAATCGGGATTTAACTCAATTAACTTGCGGTAACTAACAACAGCCTCCTCCCACTCAGAAAGCTCCATCAGCACATCGCCTAAATTGTTGTAAGTCCAACAAAAATTTGGATTTAATTCAATGGCTTTGCGGTAAGCAGCAGCAGCTTCGCCGTATTGCTCAATCACCTGCCAAGTTTCGCCCAAAAAGTGGTAAGACCAGCTAAAATTAGGGTTGAGTGCGATCGCCTGTTGGTAAGCCGCCGCACCTCGCTCGAACATTTCTTTTTCTTGCAAACTTTTGCCCAACTTGTGGTAAGTTGAGTAGTTGCCAGACTTAATTTTAATAGCTGTTTGATACCGTTCGATCGCCTCATCCACATAACCTGCATCTGCCGCAATATTCCCCAACTTTTCCCAACCCAGAGACAAAAGAGTTTGCTCCTCGCCCAAACTTTCATTGCCGATTTTTTTAACAATCAGTTGATAGCCTTTGTGGACTAATTTTAACTGACTTCCAAACATCTCCAGAAAAACATCAATGCCGATTTTAGTATCTTGCTCCGGGCTGTCGGGAAACGTAAACTGATAATCGTCAAAAATCATCAATCCCCCAACTTTCACCAACCTCCAAGATAAAATCGCATCTTGCAGAGCGCTGGTGGGTTTGTGACAGCCGTCAACGTAAGCAATATCGTAAAATTCTGAATCCAAGTTTACTAATAAATCTTGAGAGTAACCTTCCAATTCAATTACCTTCTCACCAACCCCCGTTTTAACAATATTGCCCTTAAAAGTTTCTTGAAAATATAAATCGATGCAAGTGATTTTGGCAGTCTGATGAGTTAAAATATTATCTAGCAGCCAGCAAGCCGACATTCCTTGAAAACTACCGATTTCCACCACTTGAAAATCTGCAATTCCTGTAAGCGGCTGCAAGTGCCGTTGCCAAATAGGAATATTGTGGGTAAACCAATCTTGAGTAAATTGATAATCTTTCTGTGCACACTCAGGCCAACCCCTCAATGCGCTCGCTTGTTGATGGCAAACGATCGCTTCTTCCAATTCCCCTAATTGCGGTAAAATATTGCCTAAATCATTGTAAGCCTTAGAATTAGTCGGATCGATCGCAATTTGGCTGCGGTAATTAGCAATTTGTACGTATAACTCCTGTTGTTGCGCGCGAACTTCCTTGAGTTGCGCGACAACTTCCGCAGCATTGGGTTCAATCTGCACGGCCATGCTATAAAATACGATCGCACCTTCGAGCTGCTTCTGTTTCGCTAAACTATTGCCTAAATTTATAAAAAAATCAGCTCCATCTAACTCAATTTTTAGCAATTTATGGAAAAATTCCCCGCTACCAAGTGCCTCAATACCTTGACAGAAAGTTGCGATTGTGCTGTCTAACCCCGATTCACTGCGCTTCCGCAAAACATATCCCAACCTCTGATTAATTCCTCTCAAATTAGGTTCAAGTTGAATCGCGCGCAGGAAAGCAGCAACAGCTTCATCCCAGGATTTTTCGCAGGTTAAGGCAATTCCCAAATTGCAATAAAACCAAGGAATATCTGAATTTAGTTCGATCGCTTTGCGGTAGGAAATAACAGCTTCTTGCCACAGCTTTTTGTGAGCAAAAGCTTCTCCTAGATAATTATGCGCCCAATAGGAATTATTATTAATTGCCAGAGTCTGGCGGTAACATTGAATAGCTTCATCAAACTCACCTTTCTGCACAAAAACATTGCCCAAACCAAGGTAAGCACGAGCATAATTAGGATTGAGTTCAATGCTTTTGCGGTAACAGGCGATCGCCCGATCGCCTTCTCCTCGCTCTGCCCAAGTTTGACCCAAGCTGTGGTAAGATTCAAAAGAATCTGGATTGATGGCAATGGCTTGTCGGTAATTGGCGATCGCCTCATCCCACCGTTTCTGTGCGACCAGCATTTCGCCCATATTGTGATAAGCTGTTGCCAGTTGCGGGTCTAGTTCAATTGCCTGCGAATAACACTCAGTAGCGCGATCGAGCTTTCCCAATTCAACTAAACTATTTCCCAGAGTGACGTATTCCTCAGCCGTTGCCCAATTTGGCTCGATCTTGAAAGCTTGATACCAACAGTCTGCCGCCTGTGCTCGCCGATCCAACTGCATCCAAATTTTCGCCAACAGCCGATAAGCCGCGGCAAAATTCGGTGCTAGGGCGATCGCTTTTTCACAACTGGCGATCGCCTTTTCCCACTGTTTTCCTTGAGAATACAAACTGCCTAGATTAGCATACACTTCCGGCAAATTCGGATTGCGATCCAGTGCCGCTTCATACCACTGTTTAGCCTGCTCGACTTCACCTTGAACCTGCATTACCTTCCCAAGTGTCTGACAAGCCACCGCCAAATTCGGTTCAATTTTCAGCGCTGACTCGCAAGCAGCAACTGCCTCATTCAACCTTCCTTCAACCAAATAAACTTCTGCTTGCCGATTCAAATCAACCGCTGCTTTTTCCATCTTCTCAATCGAGGGCATAAATAAACTTACTCCAGACGCCAGCTAACGCAAACCAACTACTTCAACCATCCTTTTCAGCGAACTCAAGTTCACCAAAATATCCTCAGTCAGCGAATTTTGATACATTAACTGTCTAATAGGATAACATTCAAAAGCCTCACCAGCTAAAAAGTAATGTTCCAACTGCAAATATTGACTAATTCCCCAGTAATAATGACTGATATAATGAGGCGACACCAACTCAATTACTTTAGTTCCAGATTTACCAAAAATCGTATTTGTTAACCCGCTACCGTGGGCAGCAACTATCACCTCAGCATGGTAAAAATGAGCAATTTGCTCTGCCAAAGACATCGACTCAGGTAAAATAGAAACAAAGCCCGATCGTGCCAAAACCTCAACCACATCTTCCTCGTTCAAAACTCTGCGATATCTGGCTTTGCTGCGACTGATGTAAATGCGCTTTGGATAACTTGAACCAGGTATAATTCCCTTGAGAAACTCCCGCCTCAAAAAATCGATCGCCCATCCGGACGGCCAGCCCAAATATCCCGCAAAAGAAGGTACAATTAACTCTGTTGCTTGCAGGTGAGGAATGCGATCGCTCTCCAAGACCTTTTCCTCGGGAATTCCCAGAATCCGGAGACTTTCCCGCTGAAATTCATGCTGACAACTGTTCACCAAAAACCAATCAATTTCCGCCAAATCCCTACCGCTGCGCCGCAGCAATTCTATCCTCGGCAAAACGTCCACCATCCAGTGAAAATAAACATTTCCCGATAAACCAGAAAGCACCGCCACGCTGCCGTCTATCTGCTTTAAAGGTGGAAAGGATTCTAACTTAAAAACGCTGTGTTTTCTGATATCATGCTTCTCGCATCCCGGCAACAAACCCGGATAATCTCTCGACACATCAGCCAGCAAATAATTATCAGGAGTCATGACAGCAATCGCCTTGCAAATCAGCCAATAATTTTGCTGCGGCACAATCCAAACTCGCCCGTTGGGAATCTGTGCGACAAAAGTTTTTGGGGAATCCACAGGTATCGGCTGCGAGTTAGACAAACGGCAAACTCCCCAACCCAAATGCACCGGATCGAACCACTTAGAAATTCTGTGCAAACACAGCCCGCAAGTTAAACCGGCACAATCGGAATTTGCCAACTGCGAATTAACAGAAAATTTAGAAGTCTGAATATTTTCTACCCTGGCTTCTGTTGCAGATTCCCAAACAATTTCCACATAATTGCCAGCATCCAACTTAGCATTAACCAGCCAATCCCAACTCGATAAATAAATACCGCACGGACGTTCTAAAGAATTGCCTTCTGAAGATATAAAACTCTGTCTGCCCCACTGTTTTGGCTGTCCATACCCGTGCAATTGCAACTCTAAAACCTGTTGATAATAATCGATCGCCCGTTCCCAATGTCCTTGTTTCTCCAGCAGTTTCGCTAACTCAAAATAAACATGAGGTAAAGCTGGTTGAATTTTCAAAGCCATGCGGTAAACGACAATTGCCGGGCCGAATCGGTGCTGCTGGGCCAAGCAATTTCCCAGCCGCCAGTAAAGCTCTGCATTTTTGGGCTGAATTTGCAAAGCTTTTTGATAATAAGCAGCGGCTGATTCATATCCGCCATACTCTGTTAAAGCATTCCCTAAATGCAGGTAAATTTCTGCTAAATAATCGCATATTTCAGCAATTGGGAATTGGGCATCGGGAATTGGGAATTGGGCATCGGGAATTGGGAATTGGGCATCGGGAATTGGGAATTGAGCATCGGGAATTGGGAATTGGGCATCGGTAATAAATCTTCCTTCTTCCTTGTTCGCTTTTCCTTGTTCCTTGTTCCTTGTTCCTTCTTCCTTCTTGCTTCCAGTTAGCGCTTTCAGAAATCGATCGCACGCAGCGATCGCCCTTGACAACTCATCATCCTCTACAGTGGCAACTTGCCTCGTTTCTCCCAAACGGCAGTAAGCCTCAACAAATTCTGGCTTGAGAGCTACCGCCTGCTGAAAATAAGGCATGGCTTCGGCAATTTTGCCCAAAAACATCAAAGAAAATCCGGCGTCTGTATAGCCGGAAATATGTTGGGGATTGAGTTCGATTACCCGATCGAAACAAGCAACCGCCGCCAAATGTTCCCCCTGCAATTGCCAAGCTTTCCCTAGATTGTAGTGAGCCAAAACCATCTCCGGCGCTAGCTCGATCGCGCGACGGTAAGATGCGATCGCCTTTTCGGGACTTTTTTCGTGGAACACCTGGCCCAAATTATTGTGCGGCGTTGCCCACTCCGGCTTAATCTCGATCGCCCGCTGGTAAATCTCGATCGCCTCAGCAGGGCGATCTTCCTTCAGCAAAATCACGCCCAAATTGCTGTAAGCTTCTACATAATCGGGCTGGAGGGCGATCGCCTGACGGTAGCTATCAATTGCCGCTTCTAGCTGATTATTTTCATTTAAAACCACAGCCAGATTGAATACAGCAAGTAAATAATCGGGTTTTTGGGCGATCGCCTTTCGGTAACAGTCGATCGCCCCCAACAAATTACCCTGATTGTGAAAAACATTTCCCAAGTTATAATTTAACTCCGGCCAGTCTGGCTTCAACTCCAGAGCTTTGCCGTAGTGAAAAGCCGCCTCATCCAGCCAGCAATACTCACTGTAAAGTTGACCCAAGTAAGCATGGGCCAGCACAAACGTTGGCGAAATCTCCAAAGCTTGCACAAAAGCATCTCTTGCTGCCGTCGGATCTCCGCTCGCTTCGAGGATTTCGCCTAAAGTGGTGTAAGCTAGCGGCGAAAATGGCTGTCGTTCGATCGCCTGATGGCAAAAATCGATCGCCTGACTTAACTTTCCCTGCTTCAAATAAACTTGGGCTTGCCGGATGTATTCTTGAGTGGTCATTGCTTGCCGTGCAGTTGCGGTTGCTTTACCGCTTCAGGAAAACGTATAAATTTTGATTTGAAAGTTTGATATTTTCAGACTATCTATATTTTAGGCGATCGGGTTCACAATTTTTATTACCCGGAGATCCTCGTAAATCCCCCTTAAAAAGGGGGACTTTGATGAAGTTCTTGTCCCCCCCTTTTTTAAGGGGGGCTAGGCAGGGTGGTTTTATTGTCGGGAAAAGAAATCTGAAACTACCAAAATTATCGCTCAAAGATTGGCTCACGCTTGGGCGAAGGTACGTAGTTGCGCTTCAGCGCTCTTTATAAGATTAGGAAAGAGCGCCCAAGCGCAACTACGTACCTAATTTGTGTTACCACAATAAAACCACCCTGCTTTTTAAGGGGGAGTAGGGGGCAAGCTAAGGGGGGATCTGGCTTAACCCAAGGGTCTTGATTTATATTTTGTGCGATCGGGCAAAATATTAATTCGGTCGATCGGTGTTGGTCGATTTTTTTAAATGATCTTGCTTCACTTGAGCCATTGAATATTTCAACCTCACCCCGCTGTTGGCAGAATGAGGTTGAAATCCTTTCAAACTATCAGCTTTTGTGAGAACAGCCCCGGATAAAATCCGGTGTCGCCCCACAACCGCCAGTTGTTTTAGAACAGCTCGAAGTTGTTCGAGGTAATAGTCAGGCCAGGCTGCAACTGAGCAACCTGTAACACTCCGTTGCCACCGTTGAAGAACAACGCACCGTTTGTCGGGTCGTAGATCAACTTGTTACTGGTGGATCCTGGGCTGCTGGCGCTGAAACCAGAAACGACGACAAACTCGCTCGCCTCGAAGCTGCTGCCCAAACCAGCGAACACACCGCCCTGCTTCAAGCGAATCTTATCTTCACCCGGTGTAAAGTCAGTGATCGTGTCTATGCCGTCTAATGTGCCGGTAGCGGCGGAGGTGGCGAAGTAGAACGTGTCGCTGCCAGCACCGCCAGTCAGGACATCGCTGCCTCTGTCGCCAGAGATAAAGTCATTGCCAGCGCCACCATCGACAGTATCGCTGCCTTTACCGCCCCAGAGGGTATCGTTGCCATCGCCACCGCTGACAGTATCGCTGCCTTCGCCGCCGAACAGGGTATCGTTACCAGTTCCGCCGAGTACGAGATCGTTGCCTTTGTCTCCAGAAACCAAGTCATTGCCAGCACCGCCGTCGAGCTGGTCATTCCCTTTGCCGCCAAAGATTCTATCATCGCCGTCACCACCAGAGACAGCATCGTTGCCACTGCCTGAAACGAGGGCATCGTTACCGCTGCCGCCGCCGAGACTGTCATTGCCGCCACCGGAAAAAATGATGTCGTCCCCACCGTTACCGGCGATGACATCATCGCCCCCAAAGGTCAGGATGATATCGTTGAGATTGCCTGCACTTAATCTGTTTGCGCCTGTGGTGCCGACAACACTGGAGCCGCCAGCTCCTGGCAAAGAAACTGCTGGTTGTGTTGGATTAGTTACCTGTGTCATTTACACTCCTCCTAAAAGATGAATCACTTTTCTACAATACACTTTTCCCTCCAAAGGGATTCAATAAATCGAACCGGACATCGGTTGAGACCCTAATTGACCCGGCTGCTATAAGCTGTCATGTAATTTAATTTTTGACATACTCACCGCCCTAAAAGTGCGGTGATTCTTGACGCTTCATCGACTGATGCTGGTCGTAGTCTTACTCTGTCTCTGCGTCCGTTTAGAGTCTCCCAATGCCCTATGGCGACTTTTTACTCTGCTATCCTACGGTTGGAGCTAACCATTGCCCTTATAGCCGTCTCTAAGTTTGCCCGCATCGTAGCTGTTTCAACGCGTCTTGGGCCTAGAAATCTTTTGAGTGTTGTTATATTACAGGCTTTGCCAATAAAATTAGGAACAATTAAAACCGTCCTAAAAGGACGGGGCTTGTATCCCAAATTTTTGGTCAGGAGGGAGCCGGGAACCGCGAGTTGAATCTTGTATTCGTTGAGCAGCAAGTATCAGTTGTTTTCTGCCTTGGACTCTCGGCTCCATCACTCCCTCCTCTAGCACGAAAATATTCCACTTAAACGTTTGTGAGTCTACCATACGTACCTTGGGTGCGGCTACTTATTTTTTAAACTGTAGCCAGAAATACACATAGACCATTTGTTAATGGGAGTATGCTGCTATACAAATCCTAGACAAGTCTAGACATTTGCTTCTTACTTCATCGGGAGCATGGGAGCGGTTATCCCTCGGTAAGCTTTCACGTTTTAGCCAATCCTTGGCAACTGTCGATCGCCCGAAAGTTCGATCGCCCGCAATCGAGCTTAAACTGAGTTGCGATTTTTCAGTAGACTCTGAATCACGAGACTTTTAAGTTCCGCCCAGAGTTCCCGAAAAATAAAATTTGTTGAGCAGCACATTATTCCCTGGAAATTCAGCCCATCGGCGTGAACCCCCAGAGTTATGATTTGAGATTTTTATACTCTAAGATTATTTATATTTTGGCGATCGATTTGGCGATCGATTACTTAAGCACATAGCATCACTTTCTTAAGATTGAAGCCTTCAAAATTGTCAGACTGCCGCGTGAGAACAGCCCCGGAATCTGTCCGGTGCTGTTCTCACAATAGCTAGTTTTTCTAGAACAGCTCGAAGTTGTTCTTGCTGACAGCAGTGGAGCTAAGATTGAGCCCCGGTTGCAGTTGAGCCACAGTCTTCACTCCGCCGTTACCTGGATTGTAGTACAACAAACCGTTTTGCGGGTCGTAGACGATCTTGTTCAAAGTATTTGCTGGTGCGCTTCCGGGAGCAAAACCAGCAACCACGATAAAGTCGGTAGCATCGAAAGAGCCACCCAAACCAGAGAAAGCATTGCGATCGAAACTGAGTTTATCTTCACCGGGGTTAAAGTCGGTAATTGTGTCAATTCCATAATCGCCACCAACACCAGCAAAGTAGAACGTATCGCTACCGGCGCCGCCAGTCAGAAGGTCAGATCCTCTGTCGCCAGAGATAAAGTCATCCCCTCTCCCACCATCGACAGTATCGTTCCCTCGACCGCCGAACAGACTGTCGTTGCCGTCACCGCCCAAGACGATATCATTGCCGTCACCGCCCAAAGCAGTATCGTTACCCGATCCGCCAAGTACCGTGTCATTGCCCCGATCTCCGGAGACGAAATCAGCACCATCACCGCCGTTGACGAGATCGAAACCTTTACCGCCGAAGAGTGTGTCGTTGCCGTTACCACCATCGACTACATCGTTGCCTGTACCAGCGTAGATAGTATCATTGTCGCTGCCACCACCCACACTATCATTGCCACCTCCTGAAAAAATCAGGTCATTCTCACTGCCACCAGCAATGATATCGTTGCCCCCAAAAGTTAGGATGATATCCTCTTCGATCGTTCCACGTATCCTGTTATCGCCTTGGGTGCCGATAATATCAAGTCCACCCCCACGATTTTCAACTGCCGATTGTGGCTGAGTTGGATTAGTTACCTGTGTCATTTACATTCCCCCCCTAAATTATTTTTTCTACTTGTTCCCTTCAACGGGATTTCATCAATTAAACGGGACATCGGTTGAGACCCAGATTGACCCGGCTGCTATAGGCTTTCATGTACCATTTTTAATGGGACTATGCTCTTTGATAGAACTTGCACGCCAGATGGCAAATAATGATCGATCGCACAAATTGCGATCGTCAGGATTGCGTAATAATTAACAGAGTGCCATTTCTTAGTACGCTTCAATCAACCTGACTGTTCAGTTAAAATATTAGTTCCCCAAAAAAACAAAAACACTAGATTTATCTCCAAAGCATTAAGCAGCAAGGTTTTAGAGGCCGAAATGAGTTATCCCCACAAGTTATCTGTGGGAATGGCCCGTGCATAAGATATTTTCTGTCATGGGAAGCACGTCAACGCAGCCTTCCACAACAAATCAATAGCAGCCCTTTGTAAAAGTGTCAGTGCTGCCTAAGTCTTAGGTAAGTTGGAATACAGCTATATTTAAAAAATTAATTTTATAAATTATAGTTTTCAGCAATTATTTATTGCTAATTGCTAATTCCGACGCGCTCGAACACAATAAATTAACAATTAGCAATTTCCCGAAAAAATCGTTGGCATTCATAGACAAGCTGTACTATTTACCCGCTCAGTGTGATTCTAAGTCTGCTGGTGACCCGTTGACATAGCTCTGGCTGTCGTAGCTGTAGATGTGAGCGTCAGTTTGGAAAAGATAATTGATTGAACTAGCTGCATAGTAGGTCAGCACTAGCAGCGACACTGCGTTAAGAATTCCATAAATTCGCTTCTCAGACATTTCGTTCATTTTCACTCCTAGGGTTTGTGCAAATAGTGAATTTTGATACTGTGACGGCACTTTTTTGGGGAAGTTCCCAAAAATGCAGCACCAGATCAAAATTCCATCGCTCGCCTTATAAACTCACTCGTTATTCCTCCCATAAAACAAGTCCTGCTTGAGACAAGCAAGAGTTTTGTTGGCTATTTCATATTGAAGTCTCTGCCTTTAATTGTGTATCTAACTGTGGTAAGAGTTTCGGACTTGTGGCGATCTCGAACTCTACAATTTTCTGTTGGAAAGCTGCTACAATCTGTCAATATCTAACATCAAAAGCTTACAGGGTAAAAAGTATAGCTTTTTATCAAAAACCAGCAATGATTTTCGCCAATTCGATTAATGGTACGCAGAAGCCGGAAATAATAAAAATCATTAAGTTGTCAGCCGAACGCTAAAATATGTCTGAAGTTATACTCTTGCCAGCAAGAGAACGTGTTAAATTTCCTGTTAAGTTTGAGCTTGGTGGAGGTGGCAAGATAATTTATGACTGAAAAAATTTTGCGGTCGCTGTCCAAAATCGGGGTCTCACACTTTTGACCAATAATTTCACAGGTGGTACCCGCCACGTGATTTATCCGTGGAATCAATCCCAAATCGAAAATCGAAAATCCTCTCTTCCCCCGAATTTATCCGTGGGGTCGGACTGAGTGGCAGCCTTAAATCACAATCTCACCAAATAACAGCAGGCATCAAAAAACAGAAGGCAGAATTTGATAGGGGTAAAAACATACTGTTTTAGGATTCAGTATTTTTATTATCTGATTCCACCTTCTAGATGCCACGTTTTGTAATAAAACAAGATGATTTACTCGATGGGAGGAGCGAGGAATGATGATTCAGGCAAGATGACTAACTATGTTTGAGTCAGTTACTTCCACAATTTACTATAATTTTTGCTCTGCTTTAGCTTCTTGTTCAACCGACTTTCTGCTACTAATTTGAAACAGGGATAAGGGTAGAACAATAGGCCAAACCAGGGGGCCGAGTAGTAAGGCCACCCAAGAGAGCAAGTCTTTTTTGGATGTTGAAGTATCGTTCCAAAAAACAATGAACCAAACCACAAAAACGATTAAGGAAACCGAAAAGTAGCCAATAATGAGCATTCTTTTACCTGCCTGCCTATAGATGGGGTCGAAGTATTGATAATTTATTGTATCTCAGGCTGCGGCTCGCCGATCGCAACTGGAGGCCTTGGTGAGGAGTGTTGAAAACGAACAGTTTTACCAGTCTGGGAGTCCACAGCCTAGGATGTCGGAGGCACACCGACGAAACCACCAACAATCGCGCTCAAAGTCTTGCCATCAGGAGTTTTTGAGGTTTCGTCCAACCTGGAGGCTACCGCCACAATCACAGCCAATGCGATCGAGGTCTCTCCTTTTAAGTGATTTGACTCACGTACACTTAGAGATTTAGATCACAAGCAGATCTCAGAAAGATCACAGAGCTTACCCGACGGCCATCACCCTACTCTGTTCTCAAATGCTGGATATTAGAATAGCCGAGTTCAACGAGATTTCATGCAAACTCTGACTTTAAAATCCGATCGCACGATCGCTGAACTATTTTATCAAGTAACGCATTCGGGCAATCTGAGTCGTACCGAAAGTCACGGACTGCGTACACTTTGTGAAAGCGCTCTGTGCGAAGACGATCGAGATGCAGTCAACCGCCTACTTCACGCTATCCGCCGCGGATGGGTCAGAATTTCCGATTAGTACCCTCAGACAGTAAGTTTAGATTGGTAGTTCTACTCTGTCTGGTGTAAAGCTTTGCCCGCAAGTAAGATTTCCGTGAGTAGGTCTCTCCATTAACCCTCTCAAAAATATTTTTTGTTGCGATCGTGGCGATCGCACCCGGTTTCTTGAAGATGCCGGGATTTTTGATGCAAAACCGTTAACAGTCCTTAGTGCTGTCCCCGCACGCGGACAGTAGTCAGTAGTCAGCAGCGGGCACTCATTAAGTATATCTACGGAAAAAAAAACTACACAAAGATACCCAGTAAATGCAAGCAAAGTGGGTTTCCCAACACCGTAAAAGTTTTACGTTTAATATCGGTTGATTTAGTTAGGAGTAATTACTTAGTAGTCATCGCAAAAAAAAGGCAGTACATTGTAGGTGTTTTTCAGCGTCAAGATCGCTCATATACAAAAGAGTAAATGAGTGTTCTCACCCCTCAACGCATCTATGTTTATTGGTAAGGACATACTTAGTGATTTGTTAAATTAATATTAATTTGTTTGTCAGCAGCTTTTAACAAAAAACACAGATTTTGGAGTTACTAAAAAGGAGGAATCGGGACGGGGTTTGTGTTTCGAGATGCTCTCTCGATCGAGGAAACATCCGCTCCCCAAGTCCGATTGACACAAATCACCAATCAAGACAGAATCGATCACATTTACTGGCGTATTTGAATCACATAAATATTTGGAAAATCAGTCAATAATGTCAAAAGTGATTTCAAAAAAAACCAATGATGACCCAAACGTTTTTACCTCAATTTACGATTGCAGAGCTAGTGTTTCAGGTATATCACTCCGGTCTGCTGACTCCCACTCACCGACAACAGCTCAAGAGTGCGCTATTAAATGACTGTCTTACCGAAGAAGATCAAACAGCCATCAACCGCTTGCTCCACGCGGTTCGCCGGGGCTGGCTGAAAGTTGTAGATTAAACTGTTACCCAAAATTTTGCCACTTCTCTTTAAATGCACTGTCAATCAATTTGAGATTTGAGATTTGAGATTTGAGATTTGAGATTTGAGATTGTCTCAACAGATAAATCTGGAGATTGAACTTTGATCTAAAATTTTTGACTCTCCACTAGGCGAGTCTCGGAGGCCTGTCTCCGTTTTTGGGCGGGGTAACCTGAAGATCGAATTAAATCCCCTCAATAAAATCTGGAATTAAGCTAAATGTAGGGTGCGCCACCAGCACCCTGCGGTTTTAAATTCTGTGTTGCAAGCTTATTTACTCCGAGATTGTGCCGTCAGGCATCATAGCTTCTCTCAGATTCGCCTCCTTCCAATTTGTCCCGCGCAAAGAAGCTTGATGCAAGTTTGCTCCCCTGAAATTTGCTCCTTTAAGGGAAACTCCGCTCAAATCTGCTAGATGCAGATTTGCACAAATCAGGTTAGCTCCGCTCAAATCTGCTCCCTTCAAATTAGCTTTTTCGAGATTTGCTTCTGTCAAATTAGCCCAACTCAAATTTGCTTGAGTGAGATTAGCATGGCTGAGATCGGCTTGTGTTAAGTTGGCGTCAGTTAAATTTGCTTGAGTCAGGTTGATTCCGCAAAGTTTTACTTCTGTCAAATTGGCACCTTGCAAGTTAGCGTTAACTGCATAAACTTGAATCAAAATTGCCCGTTGAAGGTTGGCATCTCTGATGTCTGCACCCCTGAGACTCGCCCCCGTAAAATCTGCCCCGCTGAGCACGGCACTCCGCAAGATAGCTCCGCTCAAGTTTGCTCCCACTGCATTGCATTCGCCAAAATTAGCCGACTTGACATCCACCCCGGCGTAAACGCACGGGGATTCCTAAGACTCACGACTTAGGTTTCTGCTTCCGTCCACTAGGGGTTTTCGCACCTGCCTTAACAGATTTACTCTGTTCGGGTCTTACAGTCGCTCCACAGACTGACACGGCAAGCCCTGCCGCCAAAATGTTATGAGCTGCATTGATATCTCGGTCATGGTGAGTACCGCACTGAGGGCAATCCCATTCCCGGATATTCAACGGCATCTTTTCAACGATGTGACCGCAATTGCCACATCGTTTAGAACTCGGAAACCAGCGATCGATCTTAATTAAAGTGCGACCGTACCAATCGCACTTGTAGTCAAGTTGTCTGACCAATTCCCCCCAACTTGCATCACTTATAGAAGCAGCAAGTTTCCGATTTTTAACCATATTTTTCACAGCTAAATCTTCTACGGCGATGGTTTGGTTTTCACGCACCAACCGCGTTGTTAACTTGTGAAGATTATCTCTCCTTGCATCAGTGATTTCTTGATGCACTTTCGCTACTTTAAGCCGTGCCTTTTGACGGTTGTTCGACCCTTTTTGCTTGCGACTTAAAGATTTCTGCGCTCTTCTAAGCTTGTGATACTTGGCCTTGAATCCTTTGGGATTGGCAATCTTTTCGCCGTTGCTCAGTGCAAGCAAGCTTGTGATTCCTAAATCGATGCCGACTTGACTGTCTGTTTTAGGTAGTGCTTCAATTTCAACATCTACCAACAGAGAAACTGACCACCTACCTGATGGTGCAAGCTTCACGCTTAAGGTTGATGGTGTTGCACCATCAGGTAGTGTCCGGCTCCAGCGAATCGGTAACGCTTGGGTATTTTTTGCTAGGTAGACTTGTCCATCTCTGAACTTAAATGCTGACGAAAGTAAATTCTGCACTACCACCATTGCGTTTCTTTTTGAAGTTGGGGTATTTCGCCCGCCCGTCAAAAAAGTTAGTATAAGCTGTTTGTAAATGTCTCAAACACTGCTGCAATGGCACACAGCTAACGTCATTGAGGAAATCTAATTCCTCAGTTTTTTTCCAATCTGTCAGCATACTAGAAGTTTCAGCATACGCTACCCGTTTTTGGTCTTTGTACCAAGCTTCAGTCCTCGCTGCCAAAGCGCGGTTGTAGACCAAACGGATACAGCCCAAAGTACGTCGCAACAAACTTTCTTGTTCCGGCGTTGGGTAGAATCGATAGCTGAAGGCTTTTAGTGTCATGCTTACCTTGAGTGCGCTATTTTCACATACTAGCACGTCTTATGTGAAATAATAAGTCTTAACAAAAATTTAAGTAAAGCCGTCCTATAAGGCGATGCACTGAGCGTAGCCGAAGTGACGGGGTTTCTAACCCAATTTTATGATGAACGACCTTTACATTTCTTGGTCTGAGTACCACCGAAAAATTGAAGATTTGGCTGTAAAAATTGATGAATCTCAATGGAAATTCGATCGCATTGTCTGTTTGGCGAGGGGAGGGCTGCGCGTCGGCGATACTCTGTCGCGGATTTTCGACAAACCTCTGGCGATTTTAGCAGCCTCGTCCTATTGTGGGGCGGAGGGAAAAGTCCGGCGGGCGATCGAGTTTGCGCGGGATTTGACAATGGTGGGCGATAATTTGGGCAGCCACATTCTGCTAGTTGACGATTTGGTGGATTCGGGAATTAGTTTAGAGCAAGCTATTGTTTGGCTGAAGAGTCGTTACGGCGAGGATATTCAGGAAATTCGGACTGCTGTGCTTTGGTACAAGGCTTGCTCTGTTGCAGTGCCCGATTATTATGTAGATTATTTGGCTGACAATCCTTGGATTCATCAACCTTTTGAAATGTACGAAAAGATGAGTGCGGCTGATTTGGCGGCGAAAGCGGGGAGTTACTGAAATCCGCCCCTAGGCGTGTTTTGTTTGAAGTTGCTCTTTTACCCAAGCTCGAAATGCTCTGATTGTTGGGCTTCTTCCTTGGGTGTTGCTGCGATCGACATATTGGGGAATTATATCAATAATGGGAAAATATAAGACGGCGGTTGAAACCGCGTCTACAAAAACGAATTCCGCCTCCGCGGAATGAAGAAATAAATGAAGAAAATCGCGTAATTTTCACCATCTTATCTTCAACCCGCGCACCATCCGGGTTTTGTTTGTATAGACGCGGTTTCAACCGCTCCATCTAAGAATCAGCGAACCGAAAGAATACGATCGCCCAATTCCATGCTTTTTGTCAAAACTTCCTGCCGCGCCCACCGATCCGCAGCCAAAATATCATCTAAAGCCGGACTTTCACAGTTATCAGCTTGATGTTTGTCGCACACCTTTTCAATCAACTTCGGAATATCCAAAAATGTAATCTTTTCCTCCAAAAATAGCGCTACAGCCTGTTCGTTTGCCGCATTCAGCACCGCCGGCATCGAACCACCGGCACGTCCCGCCGCATAGGCTAACTGCATACAAGGATACTTTTCGTGATCGGGTTCTCGGAAAGTTAAATCACCGGATTTTACTAAATCCAGCTTCGGCCAATCTGTTTGAATTCGCTCCGGCCAAGACAAAGCGTAAAGTAGGGGCAAACGCATATCCGGCCAGCCCAATTGTGCCAAAACGGATGTATCTTGTAGCTCAATTAACGAGTGAATGATACTCTGGGGATGGATGACAATATCAATGTCATCATAATCCATTCCGAACAGGTAATGAGCCTCAATTACTTCTAATCCTTTATTCATCAAAGTAGCAGAATCAATGGTGATTTTCTGCCCCATCGACCAATTCGGATGTTTCAAGGCATCGGCGACTGTTACTTGTGCTAATTTGTCGATCGGCAAATCTCGAAAAGAACCGCCCGAAGCTGTGAGAATAATTCGGCGCAACCCTCCCGCCGGTATGCCTTGGAGGCATTGAAAAATTGCCGAATGTTCCGAGTCTGCCGGCAATATTTTAACCCCGTATTTTTCGATCAGGGGGTTGACAACGGGGCCGCCGGCGATTAATGTTTCTTTATTGGCTAAGGCGATATCTTTGCCTGCTTTGATAGCGGCAATTGTTGGCAGCAAACCGGCACAGCCAACTATGCCGGTGACGACGGCTTCAGCATCGCCATATTTGGCAACTTCGACAACGCCTGACTCGCCAGCAAGTAAAATAGGTTGAGGGTCGAGATCTGCGATCGCGCTTTGCAATTCCTCTAATTTATCTTCGTCGCAAATCGCGACAATTTCTGGTTTAAACTGGCGAATTTGTTGTGCGAGTAACGTTACATTTCGTCCGGCGGTTAACCCGACAATCCGAAATTGTTCCGGGTATTGAGCTACAATATCCAGAGTCTGAGTGCCGATGGAGCCTGTGGAGCCGAGAAGAGTTATTGCTTTCACAATTTTTTAAGGTTTTGTGGATTATTCTAATATTACGATTACCGGAACTAAAATTAGCGGTTAACTATGCCGCAATACGGTTCAATTAAGACAGATCCCCCCTAACCCCCCTTAAAAAAGGGGAGTAGGGGGTGGGACAAGAATGCTCTCAAAGTCAACCCCTACTCCCCTTCTTAAGGGGGATTTAGGGGGATCTCCGGCGCATAAATAGTTTTAAGTGAACCGTATTGAACTATGGCGTGGTAAGCATATTTGAAGGAATCATATTTTGAGTCGTCAGTTAGTGCCAGATTTCATGGAAAATGGGGAAAATTTTGCTGATGACCATGAGGATATCGGCGTTGGAATCGGGGAAAATATAGAAGAAGGTCGATCGCGCTTACCGTCGAGTTTGGTTTGGGCGATCGCCATTGCTGCTACAATTTTCTTTGCCTGTAGCAGTTTGCGGCACGCTTTATTCCAATCCACAGCCTTCGATTTGGGAATTTTTGACCAAGCAATTTACTTGCTGAGTCAAAACCAAACGCCGTTTTCTTCCTTGATGGGGATTCATATTTTGGGAGATCACGCAGCGGTAATCTATTATCCGCTGGCTTTGTTGTACAAAATTTACCCGGATGTGCATTGGCTGCTGTTGGTACAAGCAGTTGCTTTATCGCTGGGAGCCTGGCCTAGCTGGAGTTTAGCGCGTTTGGCGGGTTTAAATCAAGAAGAGTCTCGTGCGATCGCCCTAATTTATTTGCTCTATCCGGTGGTATTCAACATCAACTTATTTGATTTTCACCCGGAAGTAATCGCTTTACCCGCACTGTTAGCAGCAATTTTAGCAGCGCGCTTAAATAAACTGGTGTGGTTTTGTACCGCAATTCTGCTGGTGTTAAGTTGCAAGGCAGTTTTGTCTATAACCGTTGCTGCTATTGGCTTATGGCTGTTTGTTTGCGATAAAAAGCAACGATTTGGGGCGATCGCACTTTTACTCGGTGTAGCATGGTTTTTGATAGCTTCCCAAAAAATCATCCCCTACTTTAGCGGTAGCGAAGTCGCCGGAGTCGGGCGTTACAGCTATTTAGGCAAATCAGTCCTAGAAATCATCATCAACCTCATATTAAAACCACAGCTAGTATTAGGAAAAATCCTTTCCTTCGACACATTCAAATACTTATTTGTCCTCACCTTACCCGTAATTTGGCTGTTGCTGCCATTCTCCCGCAAAAGCAACCTCAAATATTTAACATCCCTAATTCCAGCCATCCCTACATTAATTATCAATATCCTCTCCGATTTACCATTTCAACGCAGTTTAGCTTATCAATATTCAGTGCCAATTGTCCCATTTTTAATCTTAGCAATTATCGCCAAAGAACAAGGAATAAAAAATACAAACATACTCAATCAACCGTTATCTAGCGCACCAAATACCGCAAAGCTACAATTTAAAAACATCCAAATTCCGCAACTGTGGCTGGGAATGCAATTACCCAAAGCAATGATAATTTGGTCATTAATAATATTCCTATTGCTGGGAGAATCCAAAGACTTTATTCTGTACGCAAATAGACTAGATACCTGGCAAGCCACACGAGAAGCAATCGCCCAAGTTCAACCCCAAAGCAGTATTTTAACAGATAATAGACTTGCTCCTCACTTTGCCCATCGCCCCACAGTCAAACTACTTTCACAAACTTCACCTCAAACAAATCTAGCTGAATTTAAATACATATTATTAAACCTGCGCCATCCGTGGCCAGATACTGAAAAAATTGGTAACACCTTAGCAAATCAACTTAAAAACGATCGCGCTTTTCAATTAACTTATCACAAAAAACAAGTTCTACTATTTAAACGCATCGCCGATTAAACCAAGAAAATGCTAACCTTACAATCCCCAAAATCCCATCCAGTATTGTTAATGATTGTCGTCACAACGATAATCTTATTTGTAGCCAGCAGCGCGCGCCACGCTTTATTTCATTCCACTGCCTACGACTTAGCAATTTTTGACCAAGCAATTTACTTAATCTCCCAAAATCAAACACCATTTTCCTCATTAATGGAAATCAATATTTTAGGAGATCATACTGCCTTTATCTTCTATCCCCTAGCCTTACTCTACAAAATATATCCCGACGTGCACTGGCTGTTATTCGTGCAAGCTTTTGCCCTAGCCTTAGGTGCTTGGCCTAGTTGGAGTTTAGCACGTCAAGCGGGATTAACTGAACCAAAGGCGATCGCCATTTCAGCCATGTATCTGCTATATCCCGCAGTATTTAACGTCAATCTCTTCGACTTCCACCCCGAAGTCATAGCAATGTCCGCCATTTTAGCAGCAATCCTAGCCGCCAGACTGAATAAAACATTGTGGTTTTGTGCAGCCATCCTCTTAATCTTAAGCTGCAAAGCCGTGCTATCTTTGACAGTCTTGATGATGGGAGTTTGGTTATTCTTCTTTGAGAAAACCCGCAAGTGCGGACTCATTGCTATATTTCTCGGTGCAGCCTGGTTTTTGATAGCTACTCAAGCAATCGTACCATATTTCAATCAAGGCAAACAACACGCAGGTGTCGGGCGATATCAATATTTAGGAAACTCAGTTTTGGAAATTGCGATTAATTTAATCTTGAAACCAAATCTCATTTTAGGCCGTTTGTTTTCGACTGATACTTTCGGATATTTGATTTTGTTGTTTTTCCCTGTAATTTGGTGGCTTTCCCCGCGCCACCTGTCACCATTAATAGGTGCTTTTCCCATGCTAGTGATGAATATTCTTTCGGATATTGACGCCCAGCGAGATTTGATTCACCAGTATTCAGTACCGATATTTCCTTTTGTATTAACCGTGGTAATCTCTACCATAGCAGACAGACAGCAAAGAGGCAATAATTTTTGGAAAAATGCCGGAAATTATCTATGGAATCACCGCAATTTGATGCCGCGAATTTGGAAGCCAGTCTCGAAACGTATTTCGATTAAATCTGTCAAACATATCTGGATGCGCCGCCTGTGGATTCACCGCAGTTGGAGGTGGGGAAAATTGCTATTTGCTAATGTGTCTAAATTGTTAATTTTGTGGTCGTTTTTGAGTTTCTTAATTTTAGCAAAGTATGGATATTTTGGGACAATTTATTTAGAGTCTCTCGATACTTGGCAAGCGACGCGGCAGGCAATTAATAGAGTGCAAACTCAAGGCAATGTCTTAACGGATAATTCCCTAGCAACTCATCTCGCTCATCGTGCAACAATTAAATTGTTGCATCAAGTTGCCAACGGACAAAGTTTGAATGAATTTGAGTATGTGCTATTAAATATGCGCCATCCTTGGCACGATACTGCGGATACTGCTGCGAGTGTCGTGACTCAACTGAAACAATCTCCTGCATTTAAAATTAGCTTTCAGCAAGATGATGTTTTTTTGTTTCAGAAAATCAGCAATTAGTAGACTTATTGCAATTATTCATTGATAAACCAACCGCAGATTTAAGGCAAATGCAACACAGACAGACGCAGATAATTTTAAGATAATTTGGGAATGAATACAATATGAACAATTTTAAGCTAAAATATCATCCAGTAAGTTGGCAAATCGCCCTTTTCGCCCTAATATTTTTTCTATGCAGCAGTGTACGCCACGCCCTGCTTGAATCCAACGCCTTTGAGCTCGGAATTTACGATCAAGTAGCGTATCTCATCAGTCAAGGAGAAACGCCATTTTCCTCATTTCTGGAAATTCACCACCTGGGAAATCACGCCGCTGGGGTGATGTATCCCGTGGCTTGGCTGTACAAAATATATCCCGATGTTCATTGGCTGTTGTTAGTGCAAGCAGTCGCCCTGACATCCGGGGCTTGGCCGGCTTGGGGTTTGGCTAGTCAAGCTGGGTTAAAGAATAGTATAGCTTGGGCGATCGCCTGTATCTACCTTTTCTACCCCTTAGTCTTCAATGTCAACCTCTTCGACTTCCACCCCGAAGTCATTGCTTTACCCGCACTGCTAGCAGCAATCCTCGCCGCGCGGCTGAATAAAACTCTGTGGTTTTGTGCTGCCATCGTCTTAGTTTTGAGCTGCAAAGCCGTGTTATCTTTAACTGTAGCTGCGATGGGATTGTGGCTCTTATGTTTTGACAAAAAACGCAATTGCGGGCTGATAGCTCTATTTCTTGGCGTAGGTTGGTTTCTGGTAGTTACTCAGGGAATTATACCATATTTCAATCAGGGAAGAGAACACGCGGGAATCGGGCGATATCAATATTTGGGAAACTCGGTTTTAGAAATAGCTGTTAATTTAATCTTGAAACCAAATCTAATTTTAGGGCGTTTGTTTTCTGCTGACACTTTTGAATATTTAGCCTTATTAATATTACCTGTAATTTGGTGGATTTCGCCACGGCATCTGACACCTTTAATTAGCGCTGTACCAATGTTGGCGATGAATATTCTTTCGGATATCCCCGCTCAACGAGACTTGATTCATCAATATTCTATTCCGATATTGCCGTTTTTGTTGGTTGCGGTAATTTCTAGTTTAGCAGATAGGAATCAGCACCAGGGAAATACAATCTTTGATAAATTGCCAATTCCTAAATATCAATTACCGAGAGTTATTGTAATTTGGTCGTTAATTGGTTTCTTAGCTTTAGCGAAATACGGCTATTTTTGGACTATTTATGTAGATTCCCTCGACACTTTGTCGGCTAGCAGAGAAGCGATCGCCCTCGTCAACACAAAAGGCAGTGTTTTAACCACTTCTCACATGGCTCCGCACTTAACGCACCGCCCTGTAGTACGCTTAACTCAGGCTCAGACGCCTCCTGGAAATCTCGCAGAGTTTGAGTATGTCTTGCTAAATCTGAGGTATCCTGGCTGGATGAGCGATCGAGCTTTTGTGCAAAACCTCATAACTCAACTCGCCAACCATCCCCAATTTACACTCAAATATCAGCGGGATGACATTTATCTATTTGTCCAAAACGCTAATAAATGATTTTATATCATCTCATATCGAGCGACATAATATTTTACCTGGTCAAATTGACGCTTAATAGCTGGTAAAAGTATAGTCATCTATTACATGACATGGGAGGCTTCAATTCCCTCCCCTTTCACTTTTACTTCGAGCGGATTAACCCGCCTCGGCTGAGCTACGCAGCTCTCTATCCCATCGCCAAAGGCATTTGGGATTGCTTTTCTCAAAATATTATAAGATCCATTAACATCAGCATTAATCAATCGACCGTCTGATGTTTTGTACAATCCTCTCTTAATTCGCTTTCCACTAAATTTGGCATCCTGGGCGCCAATATTCCCATAGACAGGAATTGGATCTAAATTTAAAAAATTCGATTTGGAAGTATAGGATTCTTCTTGTTCTATCACTTTTATTCCCATCAATTCAGCTTTGTATTTCAACATTTCAATTAGTCGAGCATGAGGAATGCTGACAAAGTTTTGATTTGTTTTCTTGCCTAAATTGATCTCATTTTTCCATTGTACGTTTTTGCCAATTACTAGCGTCCCTATCTTTTGTGATGCGAGCAGATTGACTATCTGCCGACTGGCGTGGTGCAAGTAATTATCCACTTTTTGATGGCGA